>NZ_KV820686.1:42729-53290 GCF_001815465.1 Porphyromonas sp. HMSC077F02
GGTTTCATGGCCTAATAACCCAAGCTTCCCCCTGAGGGTGAGCGTAGCGAACCTGAAGGAGAAGCTTGGGTGGGCAGTGCACCATAATCATTCTACCCCGAAGGGGTTGCATATCCACGATTACCTATGATACCAATGTGCAACCCCTTCGAGCTACGATCCGATGATTCTTACAGTAATTCCTGAAATAGGTTGCCATACCCTCCCACACTTACAAGGGGTCGTGGGCTTTATTTGTCTCCCTGAAGAAAGGGAAAAAGGCAAGCCTGACCGTGAGGGCGGCGAACTCCTCATATTATCAATAGAGATACGGTAGATAGCCTTTCTACTCCTACGGCGTTAGCTTACCTTATATCTGAAAAGAGCCCCAACCCAAATAGGCCAACGGCGAATCAATCTCGCCGAGGTGACCTATCTGGAATCAGGACTCTTTGCAAACCTAGTGATAATATCTCTATTGGACAAAAGTGTCAATAGCCTCCGCAGAGGTTACGTATTAGAAAGATCTTGCCATATGGTTTTTAGGGGGCTATGAATAAGGACCTCGGCAGAGGTCCGTGCTAAATAGGCACAGGTCAAGGCACGCAGTGCCGAAGACCTGTGTATAGATAGTTGCAAATACCCTTGCGACCCCGGCCGAGGGGTCGGACCAACCCTATCTCTAGGTCTGACCCCTCAGCCGGGGTCAAGGAGGTAGAACATGTGCTCTTGCACACAGGTCGTTCAGGGCTAACGCCCCTCCGACCTGTGCCTATTTAAGAGGGACCTCTGCCGAGGTTCTACTCCAATTAATGCCAGACAAACCTATCTAATGCGTAATCTCTGACTAGCACCTTTAGGAACTTTGACTAATGGGTGTTGGTCAAGAGTAATACTCCGAGAGGTGGAATGGTGATGGGTGCAGTGAGATGGATGCCCTCTCCAGTGATGAGGTCGCGTAGAGAGGTGGAGGTGGTGAGGTCGCTAAGCCACTCGGGGGTTGCAGTCTGCTGTTGTTGCGTGGTATTGAATAGCACCACGACCTCCTCACCGTGGTATTGGCGAGTGTAGCCGTAGATATGATTGGTGGCGGGGTCTTTGTGGCGGAGGCTACCGTAGGCAACTGCTTTGCTGTGGCGGCGCCATTGTAGGAGTTTTGTAGCAAAGTCTAGAGCCTCATTCTGCTGATGGCTCCGTCCTTCTCTTGTAAAGGCGGAGCGAAGGTCCTCTGCCCACCCGCCGGGGAAGTCTTGGCGGAGGGAGCCGTCGCCATTTGCCTTGTCGGCCGTCATCAATATTTCGGTGCCGTAATAGATCTGAGGAATGCCCCGCATGGTGAGGAGAAGGGTAAGGGCTTGCTTGTACCTATCGAGTGCCACCAAGCTATCGTGCTTGAAAAGTCGGGAGGTATCGTGATTATCGAGGAAGATTAGTAGGTGGTGTGGGTCTTCGTAGATGAAGTCCTGACCGAGGTACTCATAGAGCTGGCTAAAGCCTTTGGAGCTCTCCTTCTCGCCTCCGAATGTATCCTGCATTATAAGGTAAAGCGGGAAGTCCATCACGGTGCGTAACTGGCTATTACGAGGAGCGGCGAGCTTACTATCTTTTTGCCAATAAGCGATCTGCGGACTGTGGTAGAACCATGTCTCCCCTACGATATTAAAGCGAGGGTACTCTCGTTCGACTGCTTGTACCCACGCAGCCATAGCGTCCCAATCGGCAAAGGGGTGGGTATCCTGCCGTATGCCATTGATACCGGCATACTCAATCCACCAGATGCTACTCTGTATCAGGTACTTTAGTACGTGTGGGTTGCGTTGATTGAAGTCGGGCATTGACGCCACGAACCAACCATCTATTGCCTTCTTGAAGTCCCCTTGGGTAACGTAGGGGTCCATCTGTGTGGCGGTGCGGTAGCTGGTGGAGACGAACTCCCCTTTGTAATTGAACCAATCTTTGGAGGGGATATCTTGGTAGAGGTAGTTGTGGGTGCCACAATGGTTGAAGATCATATCCATTACTACTTTAATACCACGCTCTCTAGCGGCACTGACGAGTGACTTGAACTCTTCGTTGCTGCCAAAGCGGGGATCAATCTTGTAGTAGTCGGTGATGGCATAGCCGTGGTACGATCCGAAGGGCATCTCATTTTCCTGTACTGGATTGAGCCACAAGGCGGTGATGCCAAGGTCGGAGAGGTAATCGAGGTGATCGCTGATGCCTTTGAGGTCGCCACCGTGGCGAGCAAAGGGGTGTGAGCGGTCTATGGTAGACTCTTGGAAGTGAGGAAAGGCATCGTTGGTGGGGTCGCCATTGGCGAAGCGGTCGGGCATCACTAGGTAGAGGACATCGGAGCTATCAAAGCCTTCGACCTCTCTTGAGCCCTCCTCCCTTGCCTTTAGCTGGTAGGGGATATTGAAGCACTCTTTGCTTTTGGTGAGCTGGATATTAAAGGTCTGTGGCTGGGCTCCTTGGAGGTCGAGGTAAAGGAGTAGGTAATTGGGGTTGGGGAGGGTGACTACCTCTTGGAGCTCTACCTCTGTAGTGGAGAGGGTCACTTGATACTCTGCTAGCTTATCTCCATGGAGGAGGAGCTGTAGCTGTGGCTCTTCCATCCCTGCCCACCAAAAGTGGGGCGCAATATTCCGGATAACGGGTGCTGTGGCTTGTGCTGTCACTGCCACAAGGAGGAGCAGTAGGGTGTATATCTTTTTGGTCATTGTACTTTCTTGATGTGAAAAGTCCCAGCCAAGCGGTGTTGGCTTAGCTGGGACTTTAAGTGAATAGTCGCTATGGGTTAGTTGATGGACCCTACGCTGGCATTGAAGTCGAGGGTTACCTTTTGACCAGCAGTTACTGGTACGCGCTCTTGGTCACCTCCTGTGCCACGGTAGGCGATCTTGCCCTGGAGGATGATGAACTCCATCTGCCATCAATCGACGCTGGCTGCAGAGGTGGTTGCGTAGATACGTAGCTCACCCGCACCAGTGGTGGTTGCTACCATCTTACCACCTTCGGCCACGAATGGGTGCTTGCCAGCATCCCAGCTACCGAAGGCATCGCCAATACCAAAGACCTTAGCTGGCTCGATGGTGATGGTCTTGGTGGTGTAATCCACGAAGAACATATAGACGCCAGCCTTATCTACATTGGCGTTATCGGGTGTGGTGAAGCCTACATTATTGCCAAGGCTATTGAAGTCGCCTCCCCAAGCACGAGTGGTATTCCACTTGAAGCCACTAGCAGGATCAGCGATGTGACGAACTGCCCAGAACATACCTGGGTGGCTATTTACAGGGGTCATCTCTACCACTCCATCGGAAGCCCAATCCCAACCGCCAAACTCCTGCCCAATCATATAGAGCTTTTCGGGGAACTTTGGCTTAGTAGGGGTGAGGGTAATCTCTAGTGGAGCTGAGGAGACGGTGGCATCTTTGATCTCAGGGGCACCAGAGTCGAGTAGTGGGCTAGCGGTGACGACGAAGGTAATCGTTGCCTTCTTGTCTACCTCTAGGCCTAGCTCGCCAAGTGCCTTTTCATTGAGTGTCTTGTGGTCGATCTCCACCTTGTTACTTCCTGAAGTGGTTGGAAATTCTACGCTCTTATCGCCTGCTGTAGCAGTAAGGGTGTAGTTGACTGGGATCTGCTCGCCAAGGTTGGCAGCGTCCCAAGTGAGCTCTAGTACCCCGAGGTTATCAAGGTCAATGGCGATCTCTTTCGTCATCTCCTTGCCGAGATGAAGGACTGGGGCTTTGGCATTGCTAATATTGGGTAGCACTGGATTATCGGCATTGCTTCGCTCGCAGGCTGATATCCCTACGAGTAGCAAAGGAAGCAGTAGCCACCCTATCTTAAAGTATTTTCTATTCATCATATAAGGTCATTATTGAGGATTCTGCACTAGGTTCTCGACATTGGCTAGCATATCTTTGCTAGGTAGTGGGTAGAGGTTGAGGTTGTTAGATACGGCACGGCCATTCTTCGCTCCACCTTTCCACTCCCATAGATACTTATCGGTGGTGAAGAGACTGAAGCGGATCAGGTCGGTACGTCTGTGACCCTCCCAATATAGCTCGCGACCTCGCTCATTGATAATATCCTGTAAGGTAAGGCTACTTTTGGTATCAACCCCTGCACGCTGGCGTACACGGTTGAAGTACTCTACCCCTTTCGCCTTATCGGCGCTACCACGAACGGAGGCTTCGGCATAGATGAGTAGCATCTCGGGGAGACGGAAGAGTGGAAAGTCGCTATCACCGAAGTCATTGTGACTACCAGGTTGACCGTCTTGTGTGGTATTGACATACTTATAGACATGTACCCCTTGCTCAAAGTCGGTAAGGTTGTCCATGTGGTCGGTAGTATGAATCAGAAGGTGTCGGTTATCCTTGGCATCAAATAGCTTGCCAAAGGTAGGTGTGGCTCTATTGCCACCCCAAGTGCTATTGAGGCCTACTCCACCTGGAACGAGCTCCTTGACCGCTTCGGCAATATCATTATTGTACGATGCCGCTACGAAGAAGGTAGCTCCCGACCAGCTCTGAGCCTTTTGTCCATCAAAAGGAATGGCGAGGATAATCTCTTGGGTCATCTTGTGATTGTCGGCATTGAAAAGGAATCGGTAGTTATCGGCTAGTGAATAGCCTCCGTTGATCACCTTCTCGGCATAGTCAGCAGCCTCCTTGTAGCGAGGGGTACCAGTGTAGACCTCTGCATTGAGGTAAAGACGTGCCAAGAGAGCCTGCACGGTGTGCTTGTTGGCACGTGCATAGCCGACCTTCTCAGGTAGCTTCCCCTCAATATCTAGTAGCTCGCCCTCAATGTACTTAAAGAGCTCTGGACGCTTGATCTGCTTTGGGGCATCCTTACTGGCCTTATCCTCTTCGGTGATGAATGGAGGATTGCCAAAGATGTCCATCAGCACCCAATACTGGAAGGCACGGACGAATCGTGCCTCGGCACTGGTCTGCTCCTTGAGCTCTGCACTTAGCGGAGAGCTACCGACGTTATTGAGGTACTCATTGGCAAACTTGATCTGGATAAGGGAGCGGTAGTAGAGCCCTGCGATAAAGCCAGTATTGGGGTCCCACGACATATCGCTGAGCCCCTTTACGGCCTCGTCGTTCCATGCGCACTTAGCCTCATCGGTAGGGAGCTCTTGGAGGTTGTAAAAGCCTCTAGTAAATCCGGTAAATCCATCATCTACGCCTGCTACATCACCCTCGGTGAGTGCCCACGCACCGTATACCTTGGCGAGGGCTTGCATGGTGCCCTCCTCAGTCTCGTAGACCTTCACGCTCGTCACGTCGTTGGTGGGGAAGCGATCTAAGTCCTTGATACAAGAGGTGGAGAGCAGTGCGATAGCCAGTAGTGGCCATAATGCTTTTATATATCTTTTCATATCAATTGTTGCGAATTAAAAGGTGAGACCAAGACTAAGTGAATAGGTGCGAGGTACAGGGTAGAACTGGTAGTCGATACCATTGCCAATCTCTGGATCTAGCCCCTTGTACTTGGTGATGGTAAAGACGTTTTGTACCGTACCGCTGAGGTGGATACCCACTTGCTCATTGAAGACCCTTCCGAAGTCGTAGCTTAGGGTAATGTTATCCATCTTAAGGAAAGAGGCATCCTTGATGTAGTAATCTGATAGATACCTTGGCCTCTTAAAGCCAGTGTTGTAATAATCTACAGCGCCACTCTCTACCCATCCGAGGGTGTTTAAGATGGCAGCTTCATTACCTCTATGAGCAGAGACATTGTCGTAGACATAATTGCCGATGCTGCTACGTAGTGCGGCGGAGAGGGTCAGCTGCTTATAGCTTACCGAGGTGCTGAGACCCATGTAAACCTTTGGCTCAGGGTCGCCCAGTCGGTACTTATCGGCATCGGTGATGACGCCATCTCCATTAAGGTCGGCATAAAGCCCCTCAATAGGTTTGCCCGCTTCGTCGTATACCTGCTTGTGTACAAAGAATGAGCTTGGGGCATATCCCTCGGAGTGTATCTGGATGTTATTGCCAGTACCGCCCGTTATGCCACCTGTAGGTACGCCTAGATAGTTGGGGTCGTGGGTGAGGGTGAGCTTTTTGATCTTTGTGTTGTTGTAGGTCACGTTGAAGCTCATATTCCAGTACCAATCCTCTGTCTCTATAGGCACTACGTTGAGCGTTGCCTCTACTCCCTTATTCTCAATCTCTCCGATGTTGGTGAGGAGTCGGTTGGAGAAGTTCGCTCCACCAGGGATGTCAATCTCATTGAGTAGATCCTTGGTGTACTTCTGGTAAAGGTCCACGCTACCCGAGATGCGACTGTCTACAAAGGCATAGTCAAGACCGATATTGGAGGTCGCAGTCTGCTCCCACTTGATATTGGCATCATAGGCGAGTGGCTTGTACATATGGTACCACTTGTCGCCAAGAAGCATCTGGCTCTGGTTGCCACTAAGGGCATAAGAGGCGAGGTAACTATAATTGCCAATGCCATCTTGCTGACCGGTCACACCGTAACCTAGGCGTAGCTTCAGGTCGCTAACGGCCTCTACATTCTTTAGGAACGACTCATCCTTGATCCTCCATGCAAAAGCAAAAGAGGGGAAGATACCCCATCGGTTCTCCTTAGCAAAACGGCTCGAACCATCGGCACGCACTGTAGCGGTGAATAGGTAGCGACCCATCAAAGCATAGTTAAGGCGTCCGTAGAAAGAGAGTAGGGTATTGCGAGGAAGGTCGGTATCAAAGACAGGCTTATTGTACTCAATACCACCTGCCGTCTTATCTGCATAGTTGTATACCTTGGTGAGCCAGTCTTGGTAAGAGTAACCAGCCATCAGGTCGAAAGTGCTCTTGATGCTCGCCACCTCGGTACGATAGTTGAGGTAGAAGTCGAGTAGCTTATTAATCTTCTCCTGCTTAGAGATATTATCCAATCCGCCCTTGCCTACCTCCTGATTGGTATAGGAGAGCATAGAGTGGGTAGGGATGAAAATAGTGCCATTGGAAGAGGCATAGTCATAAGCGAGGTTGAGGTTAGCTCTCAATCCGGTAAGGAAAGGAAGCTTGTAATCAAACTTCACATTACCGATCACTCTATTTACCGTGGCCTTATCCTCCTTATCATTGAGCATCGCCAATGGGTTCAAAGGAGCTAGATTGCGGGGAATCAGCTCACCATCTTTTGATAGGCCAGTGAGGAACCAGTAGCCACCAAAAGGTGCAAACTGGGGGTCGTCACTCATTACTGGGTGAGTAGGGTCCATGCTCACAGCGGCACCAATTGCACCACGATCGGCGTAGCGATTGCGGGTTTGAGTTCCCTTAAGGTTGAGGTCAATCGCGAGGTCGCCATTAAGCAGACGAGGATTGAGCGAAAGGTCTCCCGAAAGACGTTGCATATTATCTGTGCGGAGGATACCATTCTCATTGTAGTACCCTACCGATACGCGGTAAGGTAGCCACGAGGTAGATCCTGCGATGCTGATATTATTATCAGTGCCAATAGCATTTTGGTAGATCTCTCTTTGCCAATCGGTGTTCTCCTTGCCTACAGCGTTGATAAAGCTAGAATTACCACTCGCTTTAGCTACTTCGCGAACTTGGTCGCCAGTGAGTACATCTACAAAATTAGTTGGCGTGGCTACCGAGAAGCGGGTAGAGGCATTGATGCTCAGCTTCTGCCCTAGCTTACCCTTCTTAGTGGTGATGATGATGACACCGTTGGAAGCGCGCGAACCGTAGATAGCAGTTGCGGAGGCATCCTTCAGCACGTTCATACTCTCAATATCATTTGGGTTGATAGAGCTGAGGGCACTAGGTGCACCTGGCATGGTACCACCCTCTAGTGGCACACCGTCAATCACTACTAGTGGGTCATTACTAGCATTGAGCGAAGCACCACCACGGATACGTATCTTGGAGCCAGCACCTGGGGCACCACCTCCCGAGACGATCTGCACACCAGCCACCTTACCCGAGATCAATTGGTCGGGGGTGCTGATAAGTCCCTTCTTAAAGTTGGCATCGGTCACAGTGGTAATGGAACCGGTAAGGTCCTTCTTCTGTGCCGTACCATAACCAATCACCACCACCTGCTCTAGCATCTCCACATCTTCGTGGAGGGTCACCTCTAGGGGGAAGGTAGCAGTAGCGAGGTTGAGCTCGATGGTTTTGTAGCCGACGTACGAAAACTGTAGTCGGTCGCTCTTGTCGGCCTTGATAGTGAATTCGCCATCAAGGTTGGTGAGGGCTCCAACGCCCTGCTTGTCTAGATTTTGGACGGTGACACCTATGAGTGTCTCACCAGTGGTATCCTTTACGATACCACTCACTGTCTGTGCCAATGCTGAGGCCGATGGGGCTACTAGGAGTAGTAGCGCCCAGAGCCAGCCTAGCCATCGTTTATTGGTTATTTGCTTCATAAGTATATGTGCTTATTAATTACTTAATCGGTTTGATGCTCACTGCGAAGCCACCACCCTCTACAGCATTGAGCTTAAGGGTGCTCTTGCTGGTCACTCGCTTTGTGGTCACGGTATAATCGTATGGATTGGTCTCTACAGCGGCCTTTTTGCCATCCTGCCAGATCTTAGCCTCATACTTTACGCCAGGCTCTAGGAAGTCGAGCTTGATAGAAGAGACTCTTGGCACACCGCTTACATTACCGAGGTACCAATTGCGGCTATTCTTTTCGCGACGAGCTACAGTGATATAGCGGCCAGGCTCCGCCTCCAGGTACTTGCTCTCGCTCCACTCTACTGGCACCTCCTTGATAAATTCAAAGGCAGGCATCTGTGCCTCGTAGTGCTCAGGTAGGTCGGCCGCCATTTGTAGTGGCGTATACATAGTGAGGTAGCTACCTAGCTGATTGCCAATAGTGGTCTGTACCCAGTTAGGATTATCTGGATTGAGCTTCTTCATCTCAAACATCACGATACCAGGGGTGTAGTCCATTGGACCACCAATCAATCGACTAAATGGAAGGATGGTAAGGTGATTGCGTGGGTTGCCCCCCGTCTGGAACTCCTGACCCTTGGCACTCTCCTGAGAAACAAGGTTGGGATAAGTACGGCTAAGGCCCGTCATGTGTACCGACTCGTGAGGGTTGACCATAATCTTCTGCTCAGCTGCCTTCTTCACTACATATAGATAGTGGTTTACTAGCCACTGACCGTAGTGGTGCTCGCCAAATGGCACGATATCACCTACATAGCCGGTCTTCACAGCGTGGTAGTTATTATCCTTCATAAATTGGAACGCCTTATCTAGGTGGCGCTCATAATTTCGGATAGAGCTAGAGGTCTCGTGGTGCATCACCATATCCACTCCCTTTTCCTTGGCATACTCACGGATACGAACGAGGTCGAAGTCGGGATAAGGAGTAACAAAGTCAAAGACATAGTCCTTTTGGTGTCCAAACCAATCCTCCCAACCAACATTCCAGCCCTCTACCAAAAGACCCTTGATGCCATGCTTAGCAGCGAAGTCGATGTGACGCATCACATTCTCGGTAGTAGCACCATGTTGGCCGTGAGGCTTCACCTTAGAGTAGTCGGTCTTGCCGAGCTGTACACTAAAGAGGTCATCGGTGTAGCTCCACTTCTTGGCACCAGTAATCATCTCCCACCATACCCCCATGTACTTCATTGGCTTAATCCACGAGGTATCCTCATAAGCACAAGGATCATTGAGGTTGTAGACCAATTTGCTAGCAAGGATATCACGAGCATCGTTGCTCACGATCACCGTACGCCATGGGGTATTGAAGTCGGTCTGCACATGCCCCTTTGCCCCAGTAGCATCTGGAGTGAGGTGGGTGTGGAAAACCATATTCTTATCGTCTAGCTCCAGGTTGATCGCTGGGAAGTCAATCAGTGCGGCCTCGTGGATATTAATATATAGACCATCTTGGCTTTTGAGCTGAAGTGGAGTTTGCACGCCAGTCTTTGAGAAGTCTTGCTGCGAAGCGTTGTATTGGAATACCTTGTCGTAAAGACCGCGGATCTCGCTCAGACGGCTCTCGGTATAATTAAACTCCTGAGTATCGTAGTCGCCAGCAATCCACCACGCGGTGTGGTCGCCAGCCATCGCAAACTCAGTCGCCTCCTCCTTTACGGTGAAGTAAATCAAGTTTTTCTGCGAAGGAAATTCATAGCGGAAGCCCAAACCATCATCAAAGAGACGGAAGCGGATGCTCATACGTCTGTCAGTAGCCTTCTGCAGAAGATCCACCCTTAGCTCGTTATAATGATTGCGGTAGCTATCCGCCTCGCCCCATACTGGGGTCCAAGTCTCGTCTAGGCTACTTGTGGCGCTGCCTACAATCTCAAAGCCATTCACGAGGTCGCCCTCCTTATTATTGAGCAGATAAAAGCCCATCTTACTAGTCTTGATCACCTCTCTACCATCGTAGGTAAGGGTGTAAGTTGGCTGCCCATCGGCGGTGAGTGCAAATTCGCTCTTCAGTCGCCCATTAGGGGAAGTTAGTTGCTGAGCCATTGCCGACACAAAAGCGGTCGAAGCGATAAGGCTCACCATAATCAGCTTAATAAAATTGGTTCATCCGACATTTCGTGTGATACGGCAGT
>NZ_KV820687.1:0-884 GCF_001815465.1 Porphyromonas sp. HMSC077F02
TCTAGCTCGTTATTCACTATCACGTTTAGTCGTATACTATAAAGATCACAATCAAGTTATTTTTGACGTGGACTTGTTTTACAATGTCCCTTGTACTACTTGTTTGTTTCATCACAAAATTGTGATGTCCTTGTCTTAATATATGTCTATGAACTCTTTTCCATTAACCGCCTTTCAGCCGGTTGGTTTTGCAAAGGTACAAACGATTTTTCATTCGACCAAATATTCAAGAAACTTTTTTTCAACACTCACACTTGAGCACCCCGTTTCTGAATTGCGAATGCAAAGATAGAAAGAATTTTTCAATCCACCAAATCTCAGCACCTAATCTCCAAGAAACTTAATCTCCAACACCCAAACCCTTGGGGCTAAAAATAGACCTCCGCTATCACCCCACTGGGCTACTAAGAGGTCTCATTTCTCGTTTGCGGTTGCAAAGATAGAAACAATTTCCCATTCCACCAAATATATCCATCAAGAAAATCGCACAGAATACAGTAAGTCATTGATATTCAAATCAAAAAAAAAAAAAAACGCATAATTATTTTAAAGCAACCTACAGCTGGTATACGATCTAAGCCCTAAACACCTATTATATATATATGACTATTTCATGAAGTCTCACTCGCTAGATAAGAGAGCAAAAGTTGAGATGCAACTAAGCAATCGGAAAACGCCAAAATATACGCCTGAGCATCAACTGTTTTGTAGTACCGCCAAAACACAGTTTACATTGCTTCGTAATTCAATGCGCAAAACTGGTCCTGTAAGAGACTGTTGCACGAAGGCGATCTGCGGCGTTGCTTTCGGAATTCGGTCTAGGTCACGTACATGAGTACGCTCCCTTCGGCCTAGTTGGGCCTTGGTGCCTTACGGCACCTTGC
>NZ_KV820687.1:984-48923 GCF_001815465.1 Porphyromonas sp. HMSC077F02
GTGCGAGAATGGCACTTCGTGCAACATTCTCTGTAACTGTATCAGATAAAAACTTACTGCTAAAAAATATGCGGAACATACCGAGGTATATTCCGCATAATATATTTAGTGGATATTGAAGATTACTCCCACTCAATGGTTGCTGGTGGCTTGGAGGAGCAGTCGTAGACTACACGATTGATGCCCTTAACATTATTAATGATCTCATTGGAGACCTTGGCGAGGAACTCGTGAGGGAGCTTCGCCCAATCGGCCGTCATTGCATCGATGGAGGTGACAGCTCTCAAGGCACATACATACTCGTAAGTACGCTCGTCGCCCATCACACCAACTGAGCGGATGGGTAATAAGATGGCTCCAGCTTGCCATACCTCTTCATAAAGCCCCCACTCCTTGAGTAGTGATATATATATATGGTCTGCTTCCTGAATAATCCGCACTTTTTCGGGGGTAATATCACCTAAGACACGGATGCCTAAACCTGGGCCAGGGAATGGATGACGGAAAATCATATCGTGCTTCATACCCAGTTCGAGGCCTACCTTTCGTACTTCATCCTTAAAGAGCAGCCGTAGAGGCTCCACCAACTTCAGCTTCATCTTTGCTGGCAAACCGCCCACATTGTGGTGGCTCTTAATCACTTGCCCTGTTATTGAGATCGACTCAATCACATCGGGGTAAATCGTTCCTTGTGCCAACCACTTGACATCTTGGATCTTGCTCGCCTCTACCTCAAAGACATCAATGAAGCCTTTGCCAATAATCTTGCGTTTCTTCTCTGGATCAGAGACGCCGGCAAGTTGACGGAAAAAGTAATCCTTTGCGTCTATCCCCTTAACATTCAGTCCGAGATGCTTATAATCGTCCAGCACTTGCTCAAACTCTCCCTTGCGAAGTAAACCATGATCCACGAAGATACAGGTCAATTGGTCGCCAATTGCTTTATTGAGCAAAACTGCTGCTACACTAGAGTCCACACCACCACTTAGAGCGAGTAGCACCTTGTCACTTCCGAGCTGCTTTCTTAGCTCTGCCACCGTGCTCTCGACAAATGATGCAGGGGTCCATTCCTTAGCCACTTTGCAGATAGCAAGGAAGTTGTCTAGCAATTTAGTTCCCTCTTCCGAGTGTGCCACCTCGGGATGGAATTGCACACCCCAAATCTCCTTGCCCTTAATACGATAAGCAGCATTTTCGATCGTCTCGGTACTTGCTAATCGCTGGCCATCTGTAGGAAGTTGTGTAATGGTATCACTGTGTGACATCCAAACGGTACTCTTGGAGGAAAGTCCTTTGAGAAGGGGATCCTCGGCGAGAATATCCAAGTGAGCCCTTCCATACTCACGAGTAGCAGATTTCCCTACTGCTCCACCCAACTGACTAGCGATGAACTGAGCCCCATAGCAGATCCCCAATAGAGGCACCTTGGGTAGCTTGCTAAGATCTATCCGAAACGCCTCTGGCTGAGAGACGGAGTAAGGGCTACCAGAGAGGATAATACCCTTGAGGCTCTCCTCGGTCTTAGGAACAAAATGGTATGGGTGCACCTCACAATAGACGCCTAATTCGCGTATGCGACGAGCAATCAGCTGAGTCGTCTGCGACCCAAAGTCTAGGATGATAATCTTATCAAGCATAATCTATATCACTATTATCAGTTGTCAATTTCTCTTTTCTCCAATAGATGAGGTCTCAGTCTCTGCGTCCTTTCAAGTGCCTGCTCCATTTCCCATGCCTCGATCTTGGCAGGATTGCCTGAGAGCAGTACCTCTGGCACCTTCCAGCCTTGGTAATCTGCAGGGCGGGTATAGATGGGCGGAGCCAAAAGGTTGTCTTGGAAAGAATCGCTCAGTGCACTCTGTTCATCGCCTAGCACACCAGGTATAAGGCGAACCACGGCATCGGTGATAACGGCAGCTGGGAGCTCGCCCCCAGTAAGTACAAAGTCGCCAATGGATATTTCTCGAGTAATGAGATGCTCACGAATACGGTGGTCGATACCTTTATAGTGACCGCAAAGGATGATGATATTTTGTGCCAAAGAGAGAGTATTTGCCAATGGTTGCGTTAAGATTTCGCCATCGGGCGAGGTATAGATCACCTCGTCATAGCTACGCTCCTGCTTCAGGGCTTTGATGGCATTGTCCACCGGCTCAATCTGCATCACCATACCAGCAGCACCGCCGAATGGATAGTCGTCCACCCTACGCCACTTATCGGTGGTGTAGTCTCTAAGATTGTGCACGTAAATCTCAGCCAGCCCCTTATCTTGGGCTCTCTTAAGGATGGAGGTATGCACAAAGTCCTCCAACATCTCTGGCAAAACGGTCAGTATATCTACCCTCATATATGGGGCAAAGTTACTTAAAAGTAAAGAAACAGACTATAAACGACACACATATAGTAGAGGTTACGCATTAGAAGGTCTTACCATTAATGACCTCCCCTTGTGGAAGGGCAGACGGATTCTAGCCCCTAGTCGAGGCTCGTAGAGCCGATGACTAGGGGTGAAAAACCGCTCCCACCATTCGACCCCTTGTGGGTCGGACAATCCATTCCAGAATTAATCTGATGCGGTTGTCCGACCCGCAAGGGGTCGTGGGATAGGGGAGGGAATGACCGTTAACCCCCAGTCGTTCGGGGCTAACGCCCCTCCGACATGGGGGCTAGGATCCGTCGGACCTCCTCGCGGAGGTCCTTCTAGCCTATCAGTAGCTTTGGTGAATATAAGTTGTTAATGTTGTACAGTGTATGAGATGCAGGACTCTTTCTAATGCGTAATCCCTGCACATATATACGTAGCGTAGAGAGTGGCTCTACCTTCCACGCCAATAGCTGAGCCACGCAAAGTGCTTTCGCTCTTGAAGGTATGAGGGTTGAGACTGGTAGGCATAGGCTTCACGTTCAAAGCCAATTCGCCAATAAGCTCCAGCACCTCCGGCTATTCGGCGTACCAACCACTCAACAGCATAGATGAGATAAAAGCCCACATAAAGGAGTTCTCGCATCTGTGCTGTATGAATCTTTTCGTGCCGGATAAGAAACTCATCGACTTTACCACGATGATCACTTCTCACTACGATCCAACCTAGCAGATTGATCGCGATGAAGGGGCGAAAAGGAACGAAACGGCTAAAGTAGACCTTCACTCGGGATCAGCTTAATCTCTAAAGCGCTTCCAAGTGACTTCCTCACCATTTTCGTGGCGAGCCAAAACGCGTGCCAGCACAAAGAAGTAGTCGCTCAGACGATTGATAAAGTTCTTTACGCCAGCCTCTATCTCTGCTTCAGGGTCGGCATCGAGGAGTTGATAAATCACCCTTTCGGTACGCCTTGCTACCGTCCTACAGATGTGGGCAACACTAGCGGCTTGACCACCAGCAGGGAGAATAAACTCCTTCAGCTTTGGGAGCTGAGAGTCCATAATATCGATCTGACGCTCCAAGTGGAGGATATCCTCAGGGGTGACACCCGAAGGGACGTCATACTCCCGCTTTTGTCCCCTAAAGTCGGCTGCCAAGTAGGCACCACACGTAAAGAGTCGATCCTGAATCATCTCGAGTGTCGCATCCTGACCTATCTCGGTAGGAGTCAACGCCCGCAGCAACCCCACAAACGAATTGAGTTCATCGGCCGTACCATAAGTATTCAGCCTCAGCGAACCTTTAGAGACCCGTTGGCCACTCATTAGGGAAGTCTTTCCCTTGTCACCAGATCGCGTATAAACGGAACTTTTCTTTATCTCTTTCTCTTCCATAATATCTCATTTATATAGTTTACTACATTGTCGTTCTGTAAAGATACTTAACTCTCGGCATATCCACCACCAATATTGCCTCGTAAAGGTCTAATATCAGCCCTGAGGGTAGCTTTTCAACCCACTCTTTTATCTGCGCCCTTGTAGTTGGCCTGGGCAAGAAAAGCAACAGTCCATTATTGAGTTCCTCAAGAGAGGGTAGTCTTTCCATACCACGTGCTATGCATAGCGTTCGCCCTAAAAGTGGGGAAGGTTGAGAGCTGACCTGAAGGGTAGACTTTGCCAACTTCACCACCTCTATCAATGGGTCTCCCACTGGAAGCACCACTGCATCCAGATCACAGCGAGCCACCAAGCGATAAACCAAGCGTGCTAATGGGCTGGCAAATAGTTTTGGATACTGCTCAAAGTGATAATAGATGGCATACGGACGAATTAGCGAAAGAATCATCGCATACCCTTTGGGCGAATGTACTCCTCTTCCACGTCCATACCTCAACCTTCTAAAAACACGCCACCGATAGGGGCTAAACCGACTATACATCTTCATCAGGACAAAAGTACACAATTTTTGAATTACGGTAACTCAAAAAAAATGAATACCTTTGAAGAATAATAAGGACATTCAACTAACGATGTAGATATTATGAATAGAATTAAGATTACGATCATAGGAATACTGCTAACTATCGGTATTGGCAGTTGCTCAACAGTAGCCATTAGTGGCAGGAATCGAATCGACTTGGTACCCGATTCACAAGTGCTCTCCACTAGCTTTGCACAATATGCTCAATTTATTTCTAAAGCCCCAAAGAGCAAGGACCCTAAACAGACCCAACGTGTCGTAGCGATTGGACAGAGAATAGCCAAGGCAACAGACACCTACCTAAGGAGTGTGGGGATGGCTGCCGACGCAGATAACTACAGATGGGAATTCAACCTCATTGCTGACCGACAAATCAATGCCTTTTGTATGCCAGGAGGTAAGATTGTGGTGTATGAGGGCATTTTACCTATTGCTAAAACTGATGACCAACTCGCTACCGTTATCTCGCACGAGGTAGCTCACGCCGTTGCCAAACACGCCAATGAGCGGATGAGTCAGCAGATTCTTAAGCAGTATGGAGCTGGGGCACTCAGTTTGCTTCTAGCAGGCAAGGGTGGCCTCACTCAGCAGATGGGAGGAATTCTATACGATGTAGGCTCCACAGCCTTCTTTACCCTACCCTACAGTCGCAAGCATGAGTACGAGGCCGACATCATAGGTCTTTACCTGATGGCTATTGCAGGGTATGACTACAATCAAGCGGTTCAATTTTGGACCAATATGGCTGGGGACAATAAAGGGAAAGCGCAGCAATCTGACTTCTGGAGTACGCACCCTAACGATGCCAATCGCATCAAGAAGATTCAAGAGGAGTTGCCACGCGTGAAGGCTTTTATTGAAGGTGGTGGTAAGAGTGCCCCTGTGAAACCGGCCAACCACAGCGAGCTAACTAGCGATATCAATAAGGGACGACAAACTCCGCTTAAACTAAGGTACTAAGACTGTGCTGGCCAAAGCAAGAGCCATTATCCGAGAGGTCCTCAATGAAAAGGATAAAGTACTCGTGGGACTGAGCGGTGGAGCCGACTCCATCGCACTCTCCCACCTCCTTTACTACATGGGTTATAAACTTGTGGTGGTCCACATCAACTTCCACCTAAGGGGTAAGGAGAGTGATCGGGATGCGCAGTTCGTTGCGGACTATCTGGCCAAAAAACTTCCTGAGGCTGAGTGCCACTTTGCAGACGTTGATACTTATGGCAGGGCAAGAGAAGCTGGGATTTCCATAGAAATGGCAGCAAGAGAGCTTCGCTATGAACTATTTGAGGAACTACGAAATGCCCATCAATGTGCTTGGATCGCAGTGGGGCATCATGCTAATGATCAGATAGAGACGGCTCTCCTCAACCTCTCCAGAGGCACTGGTGGTAAGGGGTTGGCAGGAATGCAGGTAGTCTCTGGCCAATTATTCAGACCCTTTCTCACCACGTGGCGAAGCGAATTGGAGGCGTACCTTTCTGCTCACCAGCTTGATTATGTCACTGATAGCACCAACTACGATACCACCATCAAGCGCAATTATATTAGGCACCAGCTACTGCCTAGCTTTGAGCAACTCAACCCCTCCTTTCCTAGCTCTCTGCTAGAGAGTATGGCCCACTTCCGAGAGGAGCAAGAGTACATTGAGCAAGCAACAAAGCAATTTGCATCACGGCATTTCAATACCGAGGAGCAGAGCCTAGATATTCGGAATGTAGAGGAACCCTATCTCTTCAAAAGGTGGCTCCTCGACCACGGTTTTACCCCCACGCAAGCTGAAGATCTCATTAATAGTTGGGACAATCCCAAGACCATCACATTTACCTTTGGCTCTAGCTATGCCGAAGTCTATCGTGATAAGCTCTACCTCATCACCGAACCAGTTGAGGAATACCCCACCGAGCAACTATCCGACCGTTGGAACCATCCACAAATTGGAGCCATTCAGTGGAATAGACTCGGGTCAGTAGCACTGCGACTTCACCAAGACTTTGCAGAGAGAGAGGTGGTGGTACGTATAGGACGTAAAGAGGATCGCTTTACCCCTTTTGGCATGAAGTCGGGGAGCAAATCACTCTTTAGGTATTTGGGTGAAAAGGGACTTCCAGAGTACTACAGACCATTTTGCCCAGTCCTAGAGTGCGATGGCGAGGTGATTGCGGTGGTTCCATTTGAAGTGAGCCAGCATGCGAGATACCAAAGTCTCAGCGACTCTATCGGTATTGGATTTGAGCCTTCGGGAGCAGCTTTTGGAGCGATCCTTAGGAATCTCACAAGCAATGTGAGAGGAAATAGGTAAATTTGTCATTCGTTTAGCAGAGTTGAGCGAGATACAATAGGAGAAGTAAAAGAATAAAGAGATGTCGGAACAAGCATTACTATCACTGCAAAATATCATCGTGAAGCGTGAGGAGAATATCATCCTAAATGGGGCTTCACTTGTGGTGCAACCAGGAGAATTTGTCTATTTGATTGGTCGTGTAGGATCAGGAAAGTCAACACTTCTGAAGTCCATCTACGCCGACCTCCCAATTTCAGAGGGAGAGGGACGATTTGGCGACTTTGACCTAAAGCACATAAAGCGTAAGCAGATCCCTTTCCTAAGAAGAGAGCTGGGCATCATATTTCAAGACTTCCAACTGCTTACCGACCGCTCTGTGGTGAAAAACCTAGAGTTTGTACTCAGAGCAACTGGGTGGAAAGATAAAAAGCTAATCCAAAAGCGAATCTCCGAAGTACTAGAGCAGGTAGGGCTAGAGAGTAAAGGCTACAAGATGCCCCACGAACTATCAGGTGGTGAGCAGCAACGCATCGTCATCTCTAGAGCCCTCCTCAATAAGCCAAAGATGATATTGGCAGATGAGCCCACCGGCAATCTCGACCCCATTACGGGCGAGCAGATCATCACGCTCTTACGAGAAATCGGAGAGGCAGGAACCTCAATCTTGATGAGCACACACAACTACGCACTCGTGAAGAAGTTCCCCGCAAGGATTGTGAAGGTAGAGGGAGGAAAGCTGCAAGAGATGCAGTTGAAACAGGACTTATAATAGACTTGAAAGTGAAATGAATAACAACTCAACTTCCTTTTCAGATCTAGTAGTGATGAAGTTTGGTGGCACCTCTGTAGGTTCTGCCGAACGGATAAGAAATGTGGGCGACCTCATCAGTGGAAGCGAGCGTAAAGTGGTGGTATTAAGTGCCATGTCGGGGGTCACCAATATGCTGGTAGAGATCAGCCAGCTCTTCAATAATAGCAACACCCAAGGAGCACTGAATAAGATTCAGGAGCTACAAGAGAAGTATCAAGTGGTTATCGAGGAGCTCTACTCTCAGCCCGAACATAAAGAGGAAGCGCTGACCTTCGTTGCTGAGAAGATGAACTTTCTCAGAAGTTTCAAAGAGGAGTACTTTACCGACTTTGAGGAGCGTCAGATATTGGCTCAAGGCGAAATCATCTCCGTAGAGATGATGCGGCTCCACCTAGCAGAGCGAGGGATCGTAGCTATTAAGCTACCCGCACTGGAGTATATGGTAACGAACAAACATGGCGAGCCCAATTTACCTGAGATTCAGTCGCAACTCATTGAGCTACTCAGCCACTATCCTAAGCAAAGTCTCTTCATTACCGAAGGATACATCTGTCGGAATGCCTACCTAGAGATAGACAACCTGAAGCGAGGTGGAAGTGACTACACTGCAGCACTGATAGGTGCAGCTCTCGATGCCAAAGAGATACAAATCTGGACCGATATCGATGGGCTACACAATAACGATCCGAGGGTGGTCGACCATACAACAGCAGTGCGTCATCTGCACTTCAACGAAGCGGCCGAATTGGCCTACTTTGGGGCAAAGATACTGCACCCCGCCTGTATTCACCCCGCTAAGATGAGAAATATACCAGTGCGGTTGCTCAACTCCATGGAGCCTGAGGCAAAAGGTACCATCATCTCCAACCGCATCAAAGAGGGGTCACTAAAGGCAGTCGCAGCAAAAGATGGTATCACAGCCCTTCGTATCCTCAGCTCTCGTATGCTTCTTGCCCAAGGCTTTATGCGGAAGGTATTCGAGACCTTTGAGCGCTACCAGACTGCCGTGGATATGATCACCACCAGTGAAGTAGCCATCACCCTCACCATAGATAATACCAATCGGCTTGAAGAGATTCTACTAGAGCTACGAAAGATTGCCGATGTCTCCGTAGATGAGGATATGACCATCATCAGCGTGGTCGGCGATATGAATTGGAAGAATGTAGGCTTTGAGAGCCGAGTAGTTGAGGCTCTAAGTGAGCTTCCCGTGCGAATGATCTCCTACGGAGGTTCCAACTATGGCGTTTCTATCTTGATTCGTAGTGAAGACAAGGTAAGAGCACTGAAGCTACTGAGTAAGCACCTCTTTCACGAGGAGGTATCATGAACGAGCAGGTTCACAAATGGATTTATGCTACACGCCCCCACACACTCGGGGCGTCCGTTGCACCAATGTTGCTTCTACTAGGGGCCGTAGTAAGCGACGGAGTAATGCAATGGGGCTACTTCCTTCTCTGCCTTGTGGTAGCGGTATCGGCACAGATCTCAAGCAACTTCGCCAATGATTACTTTGGCTATAAAAGCGGAGAGGATACCGACCACCGCTTAGGATTCACTCGTCTTCTCTCCACTGGAGAGGTCACCCCACGGCAAATGCTCATTGCCCTAGGCATCTCGCTCTCCATTTGTGCTGGATCAGGCTTATTTCTCGCCTTCCAAAGAGGATGGTGGCTATTGCTGGTAGGGGCAGTAGTTATTTTATGTGCCATTGCCTACTCCGCAGGGAAATACTCATTGGCAAGGACTGCACTAGGCGACCTTGCGGTAGTTATCTTCTATGGGTTAGTGCCTATCCTTGTCAGCTACTACGTCATTGCCGATGCTCGGGCCCAGCTATATCTACTTTTGCTGGCACTAGGTATCGGGTTGTGGGAGACCAACATACTAGTCTGCAATAACTATCGCGACTACGAGGAAGATTTAGAGAGCCACAAACTGACGTTGATTGTTCGAATGGGCAAAAGGTCGGGCCCCCTCCTCTACCTCATTAATGCAGTGCTATCGCTACTGCTGATTGTTATTGGACTTATCACAGAGGGAAGCTGGCTCGGAGCGATTATTATTGGATTACTCGGTGCGGCACTCTACGCCAATGGGGTGATGGCAATCTATCGACTCAGAGGGAAGAGCCTCAATAAACTACTCCGCTACACCAATATCGCCACACTCATCATGGGTGTAGTGACCATGCTCATCCTCTTACTTTAAGGTCTTTTGAAGTGCCTCACGAATCTGCTCGGGAGTGACGACACCCTCCAGCATCACCTCATCACCGAAGTAAATAGTAGGGACAAAATTGTAAGCATATTGAGCTGCAAGTACCTGATCCTCTTTCACCTCCGATAGATAGAGGTCACCCTCAAGTACGCCAGCAACAGCCTCTGCAGGTAAATTGGCCTCTATTGCTACCCGCTTCAGCTCCTCCAACTTGCTAAAGTCTCTTCCTTCCGAGAAGTAACCACGTCCAAAAAGAGTTGCTACCTCTAGCATTCGACCCTCCTTCGTAGCCACCTTCAAAAGCCTTGCAGCCCTCTGAGAATTATGCGACCAAGCGGACTCTAGGTTGTTTTCCAGACCATACTTCTCCGCCAAATGATTCAGCACCGATCGACTCTTCTGGAAGTGTTGCAACTCCTCAGGGTCTTCCACCTTCTCCATCCTCTCAAGCCATGTAAAAGAGGTATTAAGAGGTAACTCTGGTGCCAATAGACAGCTTCGCCACCTCACCTCTACTTGATCTTCGTACCCACCAGCCTCTAGTTCGCGCTTCAAGAGTACCTCACCGATATAGCAAAAGGGACAGGTAATATCGCCCCAGAAATCAATCGTCATCATATAATATTATACACTTTTCTCCTTCGGACGGCGAAGTGCCTTAATCGTCATATAGAGGAGTGCTAGTACCACAATACCGAGGATAACCAAGCCAATCTCATGGCTATAACGCTCCACATAAGGCATCAGCTCCTCTCGCGGCACCACGCTCTCCAAGTACCAACCAATCAGAGCCAGCACTAGGTTCCATGTACCTGCACCCAACGCAGTATAAAGAAGAAAAGGGGAAACCTTCATCCCCGACATTCCCGCAGGAATCGATATCAACTGCCGAATGCCTGGCACTAGACGACCAACTAACGTAGAGATCGCACCATGCTCAACAAAGTAGGTCTCGGCCTTCACGATCTTCTCCTCCGAAAGCAGGAAGAAAGCCCCCACCCTACTCCGTGCAAAACGATGCACGAGCGGACGGCCCAACCATACTCCAATTAGATAGTTGATCAAGGCTCCAATCAGTGCCCCGAGAGTAGCGAAAATCGCCACCCCGCCAAAGGTCATATCACTACTACCAGATGCCACCATATAGGCTGCTGGTGGCACCACCACTTCACTTGGGAAAGGGATAAAGGAGCTCTCAATCGCCATCAGGAGCATGATGGTGAGATAATTGAGATTCTCCAAAGCCCATTCAATAAACGGTAGGCTCTCCATAAGCAATTAGTCGATATTGTCTAGCTCTCCTTTGGTGTACTGAGCCAAGGCATCGGCACTCATTCCAGTAGAGGAGAAACCTCCGTCGTGGAAAAGGTTTTGCATCGTCACCTTTCGAGTCAGGTCACTAAAGAGTGTTACACAATAGTCGGCACAATCATCCGCATCGGCATTTCCAAGTGGCGACACCTTCTCGGCAAAGTGACGCAAGAGGTTCATTCCCTCAACACCGCTACCGGCAGTAGTCACTGTAGGAGATTGGCTCACTGTATTGATGCGTACCCCTTTCTCCCTGCCGTAAATCAGCCCAAAGTTGCGAGTGATTGACTCTAGGAGTGCCTTGGCATCGGCCATATCGCTATAGCCCACAAAACTCCTTTGTGCGGCAATGTAAGTCAACGCCACCACGGAGCCTCCCTCACTGATTGCATCCATCTTCTTTGCCACGGTCAGCATCTTGTGAAGCGAAAGAGCCGAGATATCAAGCGTCTTCGTATAGTTTGGATAATTGATATCATCATAAGGAATCCCCTTACGCACATTGGGGCTCATTCCAATGGAGTGGAGTACAAAGTCAATCTTACCACCAAGGGCTTCCATACTTTCACTAAAGACCTTTTCAAGATCCTCCACACTCGTTGCATCACAGGCAATCACCTTTGCCCCCGTCTCCTGAGATAGGTCATTAAGCGTGCCCATTCTGATCGCTACAGGTGTATTGGTCAGGGTAATGCTCGCCCCCTCCTCTACCACACGCTGTGCCACCTTCCACGCAATTGACTGCTCATTCAGAGCACCAAAGATAATTCCCCTTTTCCCCTTAAGTAAACCGTAAGCCATATACTATATCTATTCTAATTCTTAATATTAAACTACAAACAAAGATACCAATTTTGAGCATACTCTCCATTGACAGCATAAAGTGTACAGGGGTTACGCATTAGATAAGCCTAGCCGTAGGTCATTCACAGGTGTGCTATTGGGGAGGACCCCGGCTGAGGGGTCTGTGTTAAATAGGCACAAGTCAAGGCACGTAGTGCCGAAGACCTGTGTATAACGATGTGCAAAACACCCTTACGACCCCGGCTGAGGGGTCGGACAACCTTATCTAGGTCTGACCCCTCAGCCGGGGTCAAGCAGATGAAAAATATGCCCTTGTACACAGGTCGTTCGGGGCTTTGCCCCTCCGACCTGTGCCTATTTAAGAGGGACCTCTGCCGAGGTTCTTACCCCATTATCCTCTACAACTTGTAAATGATCATTCGTGCAAGTGACGCTTCTAAGTCTCTTTCTAATGCGTAACCCCTGTCATGAGAGCATAGCAAAACATAGTCAAATATATCATTATAATTCCAGCGTTGCAGTTCGCCGATATTCCGCTAGGTTGCGGAACGTATTCCGTATGCGTGCGGAATGGATTCCGTAGCCCTGCGGAACGTATTCCGCACGCATACGGAATGAAGCGTTGTTACCAGAACGCATTCCTACTATAGTACACACTACTCATCTGTTATTCCTGAAAGAGTAGACACACTGTTTCCTCTATTTCTAAAAGTATAGACACTCAGACGAAAACCACTCAATAAGGTTTTTCTAATACGCTACCTCTGAATCATCCATGAAAAGATGATAGAAAAGCGGTGCAGTTTTTGGTATCTTTGTAATCGTTAGGTCTATATCAAATGTGAACAATGACCTCCAACTTACTAGATAACAGATGACCATGACTACGAACAGCTTTACTCGCTCCTTAACCGTCACCCTATTGCTGCTTTTATTCTCTGTCACCGCCAACCCCACAGAGATAAGGAGTCAGCAAACACGAACCGTATACATCTGTACAGGGAAATACTCCAAGGCCTATCATGCGAGAAGGGAGTGCAAAGGACTCAACAACTGTAAAGCAAGAATAAAAGCCGTCAGAATTTCAGAGGTGGGCAAACGCAAACCCTGTAAAATCTGCGTCTCCTAACTCACGACTTTCCAGTCTTGCCTAATAAGGGCACCCAAATCAAATTTGGCTAAAAAGCAGAGTCATTCCACCTCAAAATTATTGTTTATCTTTGTAGCTGTTATGAGTAAGAAAGGAATTATAGTAGTTTCGGGAGGTGTGGATAGCATCACGCTTCTCTATGATAAGCGGGAGGAGATCGGTTTGGCACTCACCTTTCGCTATGGGTCGAACCATGAATCGCGAGAGGTGCCTTGTGCGGAGTATCACTGCAAGCGGCTTGGTATTGAGCACCGGGTGGTGGATTTGGACTTTGTGAAGATGATGCATAGCTCTCTATTAGAGGGGGCGGAGCAGATCCCTACTGGGGAGTATGAAGAGGAGAATATGCGGAGCACGGTGGTCCCCTTTCGCAATGGGGTGATGCTCTCTATCGCTTGTGCCTTTGCTGAGGACCGAGGTATGGACAAGGTATTTATCGCCAATCACTTTGGAGACCATGATATTTACCCCGATTGTACAGCGGCCTTTATCAAGGGAATGAATGAGGCGATGGTGCAAGGGACCTACCACCACGTGCGGGTGGAGGCACCCTATACTGGGCTCTCTAAAACAGAGATTGTGGCGATTGGGACTAAGTTGGGGGTGGATTACAGCCACACCTGGAGCTGTTACAAGGGGGGTGAGAAAGCGTGTGGAGCGTGTGCCACCTGTAGAGAACGACAGGAGGCCTTTAGGGATAATGGACTTGTAGACCCAATACCTTACCTATGAACGGAAAGGAGTACAGAATAAGGGCTGAGCGATACCACGATATCTGCTTCGGCCATAGGGTGATGAATCACGAGAGTAAGTGCCGCCACCTCCATGGACACAACTATCGCTTTTACTTTGTGATAGAGGCGATGGAGGGGTTGGACGAACTGGGGCGTGTGCTGGACTTTTCAGTGATCAAGGAGACGCTCTGCCAGTGGCTGGAAGAGCATTGGGACCATCGCTTTCTTCTCTTTGTGGAGGACCCCTACCTGCCGACGCTTGAGCAGCTGAGCCCCGAGAGTATTGTGGCAGTGCCTTTTAACCCAACGGCGGAAAACATTGCCCAATATATGCTATCGACCATCGCCCCACCCCTCCTAGAGCCATGGGGCTGTAGACTGGTGGAGTGCCGTGTGGAGGAGACGCGTAAATGTGCTGCCACAGCTCACATTAACGAATAATGGAGCATCGACTGAGGATTGTGGAGCTCTTTCAGAGCTTGCAAGGAGAGGGGGCGAATAGTGGTCGGCTGATGATTTTCATTCGACTAGTAGGCTGCAACTTGAATTGCGCTTTCTGCGACACTGCTTTTGATCGAGTGGAGATGGAGTGCACACCAAAGGAGCTACTGGAGGAGATCAAGAAGAGATACCCGACCTGCAAAAACATTCTTTGGACGGGGGGGGAACCAACTCTGCAACTCACGGAGGAGGTGGTGGATTTTTTCAAATCGGCTGGCTACTGGCAAGCCCTTGAGAGTAATGGTCTGGTGCTGGCTCCTAGAGGTTTGGACTATATTACCCTCTCTCCCAAGGTGAAGTGGGAAAAGGTGACGGAGAACTACCATGATCGGGTGGTGGGGGAACTGAGATTTCCGATAGCTATGGGGGACCCTCTGCCTGAGATTGAACGATTTCCAATGGCGATGCATTATTACCTCTCACCCATCTTTGACGGGGATAGGGTGGTGGCTGAAAACATCGGTTACTGCCAGCAACTGATTGAGGAGGATCCTCGTTGGTCGCTATCCCTTCAGATGCATAAGCTCATAGGCATCCGATAGGAAAGGCTAGAGTTCTTTGATGAGCTCTACCAGCAGGGAAGCGAGGGGACCTTTACCTTGAGATTGGATAAAAGCATTGAGGTAGTCGGATAAGACTCTTTGATAGGTCTCTTTGGGGATTAAGCCCCACCCCATCTGCTCTCTTAGGTGTAGCAAGGGAGCGATATAGGCGATCACCTCTTTGCTATTCAGTAATTGATCAATTTGCTCTCTCTGCGGAGCCACTCCATAGAAGGCGATATAACGCTTTTCGAGCGCGTCATGAGTGATCCCGAACCGCTTACCTTGCCAAAGCAAACTGCCTTGTCGCTGGGGCGTCATCCCGATGCCGTGAAACTTAAGTGCCTTTTGAACTGCTTCCTTCACCACTCGTCCGATAGTAGAGCCTAGGCATGAATGCAATCCTGCATCATAGAGCATAGTGGGCGCCTCTAGGTTGGAGACCACCATAATGGTATCGGTGCCTGAACCGGTAGCTAAGCCACGTGAGTAACAGCTACCAGCTTGCAACTCTTGTAGTGCGGCACTCTTGGCCTCTGTAGCAGTGATGATGGCTTGTGTCAACACCCCCTCTGGTAGCTGTGCATCTATAAAGAGCATGATATTGATGGTACCAGGGGGTGGCAATAGATTCTCGCCAGTCAGTTCGTCATAGGAGGGCGGGTCGCCCGCTCGGCCACCATTGTGGTCAATACCAGCAGTCACGATAGCTTCTACTTGAATTCCATGGAAGGAATCCATTACCTCGGCACGCTCTTCTAGTTTCGCAGCGGTTCCCATTGCCACTGTCTGCTCCACTGGTAAACCAAGCTCTTTGGTGAGTAGTTGATAATGCTCGCACAGATTGGGAGCTTCCATTTTGGTCACCACTTTATTCTGCACCAATGGGGAGCTACTGTAGGAGTAATTGTAGAGGTACTTCATTCCTTCGCGGCAACCTCCATTCAGTGGCGAACTACTTGCCACCCGTTTACGCCCTTCAAGAGCCACTACCAGTGCCTCACCAGCTAGGTATATCCTATCACCACAGATAGTGGTGCCGACCAAGTTTTTATCTGCTATGAGGCTCAAAATAGATAGGGAATAAATATGATTAATCCTACAATAACTGCACCAATAGCTACGAGTAGAACCGCCCCTGCAGCTAAGTCTTTGGCATCGCGGATAAGTGGAGAGTACTCCAAACTCACTCTATCTGCCAGCTTCTCAAGGGCACTATTCATCGCCTCCATAGAGAATACCAGGAAAATGGTGAGTACAAGAATCAACCACTCTACTTTGCTCACACCTAGTATTGCTGCCAATATCACCACTGCTATCGCACAAAGGAGGTGGATACGTGCGTTGGGCGTATAGAGAAAAAGCTCCCATATACCCCGAAGGGCATAATGGAAGCTTTTGATTACTCTTTTCAGAGGATGGGTTTTAGGGGCGTTGGGTTTCATCGCTTATAGCCAGCTCTTCATAAAATGGTCCATCTCCTTTTGCTTTTCTTCCAACTTGAGAAGGAACTCAAATTGGGCACGGGTGCGTATCAAGTTGTGCTTTGGCTTATGCGTTTTGTAGTAGGTATCGCCATTGATGTAATCGGTGAGGAAACGAACGGTCTGCATATAGGTGAGCAGTCTACCACCATAAGGCAACAACTCTATCTCTACAGCTGTTAGGAATGCCTTGGCCTCCTCCATATATCCACGAATATAGCTCTCAAAGACTGGCATATTGACTTGGATATTGGAGAGGTTTTCATCATCCTCTTCACCACTATTCACCGCGGTACGGATAAAGTCGCCAATATCGGAGAGTACAAATCCGGGCATCACGGTGTCTAGGTCTATCACGCAGAGCACCTCGTCGGTAGCTTCATCGAAGAGGATATTATTGACCTTGGTATCGCAGTGATTGGTGCGAAGCTTGAGAGAACCATTTTGGTAGAGACGCTCTTGCACCGTCATCGCCTCGGCACGTTGCTCTATCTCTTCTATCAAATCCTGTACCTCTGCCACACGACCTACTCTGTCTTCGTTTACCGCATCTCTAAACTGCTGTAGGCGGAAGCTCATATTGTGGAAGTTGGGAATGGTTTCGCCCAACTGCCCCTCAGGTAGATCGGAGAGCATGGAGTGGAACTCGCCAAAGGCTTTTCCCGCTACATAAGCTAGCTTGGGCGACACACTTTCATAGCTCTTACTCCCCTTGATATAGTAGCACAAGCGCCACCTATTTTCCTCTACAGAGGCATAGTTCTTACCATCCTTTGTCTTGATAAAGGTGAGGACCTTCCGATCAATATCCTTCTCTCCTTGCCGCTCTAGGTGACGCCGGATATGGGAAGTGACGGCAAATATATTGCTCTGAAGGGTCTCTACATCTTCAAAGATCTGGTGATTAATTCGCTGCAAGACGTATTTACGCCTCTCGCCTTCAGGAGTATTCACAGAAATGGCATAAGTATCATTGATATGCCCATTGCCTATAGGAATAATCCCCATCACATCTTCGGTAATAGGAAATTGATTGACAGCGCGACCCAGCTCTTTATAATCCATAAATATTAGCTATAAAATTGAAAGAAAAAGGGTGCTGTAATCCAAATCAAGACAAAGAAGGAAGCCATTAGAATACCTACTGTCTGCCTTCGACCGATCGGACGGACAAAGCTGTGTCGTGCCTCTCGGCGTGGCACATCGAGAAATGCAACCCGACTCTCACTATAGAGCCAATAGCAGACCCAGCCACAAGCCAAACCGAGTAACAGGCCGGGCAACACGTCGGTAATGAAGTGCATACCTAGATAGATACGTGAGTAGGCCACCGTAGCCGCCACAATGAAAGAAACAATTGTAAATAGTCGGTGCCTTACGACCAACGAGGCAAAAAGTGAGAAGGCGAAAAAGTTGGTAGTGTGACCTGAGACAAAGCCATAGCCACCTCCTCGATGCCCTAGCACTGTTTTCACTACGTCCTCAGTCAGTGGGTGGTACGTAGGCCGCTCACGCTGGAATATCTGCTTGATGATACCCGATGAAAGGCCATCCGCCAAAACCACTAATAGCACAATCCCAAGCAAGAAGAGGATCACCTCTCCCTTTTTCTGCTTATAAGACATCAATACGAGGAAGAGCACCACGAACACGATCCATGGCCACTTATCCGAGATGAAGTACATCACACTATCTAAGTAGAGACTGTGGAGACTATTGAGCCACAAAAAAGCATCACGCTCTAGACTAACAAGGGATTCTACCATATTTATTTAGCGAAAGTTATTAATGATTTCAAAGGTATTGTTGGGCACCCATCCGACTGTACCGTCGGGGAGTTTGATCTCGGTATACCCCGAGAGTGTCTGCTGTGTTACCACCTTTAGGCCTCCATGCACCACCACAATATCTTTGGCAGAGGCATCGGGGGAGCTCTTTACGGTGATGATACTGCTCGTTAGTATCGCCTCCTTATCTTCATGCGTAAAAAGATAGGAGCGATAGGCAAGGGCATTGGTCAGGATGGTGAGTAAAAGGGCAACCAATCCTCCGTAAAACCCTATCTGCCGTTGCGACCTGCTACGTCCTCTGAAGTAGAAGAACAGTCCAACCAGCACAAGGACAAAAAAGATAAGCCCCAACATCCTCCATGCTGAGAGTGAGCACCAGTGTGAGATATCATCCCACCAACGGCTCAGGAAGAGCCTAGGAGTGGGCTCCATATCATCTACAATCTGGGAGCTGACCAGCTCAAGATTGAATCGGGTATCCCCGTCGGAAGGGTCGATTCGATAGGCTCGCTCAAAGTTGAGGATAGCGAGTGGTAGGTCATTATTCTTGTAGTAAGCCGAGGCTAAGTTATAGTATATCTCCGCCGATGGTTCCCCCTCCTCAAGTGCTTTAGTAAAGCATTCAATTGCTTTAGGATAATCGGCATCACTGTAGGCTGCCACTCCCTCCTGAAACGAAGAGGCGAAGAGTGGTAGGCTGAGGAATAGCAGCGATAAAGAATATAGTAGTTTGCGTCTCATAACATCACTTCCCTTTTAATTTCTGTACCCCATCTATCACAGAAGCGGCCTGATCATAGAGTTGCTCACGCTCCTCCGTTTCGCTAGGAGAGTAGCGTGCCACTTCCAATGTGCTTAGCGTCTGTATCGCCTTCTCTACTAGCTCATCACTGGCTCCACGCTCCTTCATGGCAGTCGCAATGTTCTCTTTGGATAGTTCCGAGAGTGGGATATGCAACTTAGCACTTAAGAAGTCACTCAACCCCTTCAGGAGAGCCTCGTAGTAGGCCGAGTCTTCGCCCTTATTCCTCATCTGATAGGCTATCTTGAGGTACTTCCGTGCCATCTTACCGGCACGTCGGCTCCGATTAGATGCGGTATCAGCCATGTAAGCCTCCTTTTTCCGATCTATCAAGATAGCTACGAGCAGTAGTACTACAAGGGCAATATAGGCAACAAGATAGAGTGTGCCATTGGTCTTATTAAGTGTGGTGGTTCGCTTTGACCCTTTGAGGTAACGGATATCCTTACCTAGATACTTCACATCCTCCTTATTGGAGAGACCTGTCACGGCAGAGACATCTGTCGCTTCACCCTTATCCACATGCACCTTTGTTTCGGGGAGTGTGATGGTTTCATACTGCCCCTTGGCAGGGTCAAAGTAGGTAAAGGGGATAGCTGGTATCACGAAGTCACCCACATGCTTTGGCACGGCAAAGTACTCCTTTGCTCTTGTTCCTCGTGTCTCACCACCTCTTACGCCAGTATCATCGCTCTCCTTTGGGTCGTAGGTATCAAAACCTTCAGGGAAAATGGGCTCAGGAATCTTAGCTAGTTTGATATTCCCCTTGCCCTCCAGCGACATCTTCATTGTAAAACTCTCATTGGTCTTGAGCACCTTAGTAGGCACCTCCATATTAAGAGAGTACTGCCCCACCGCTCCCGAGAAGTTATCGGGTTTAGGCTGTGGCAATGCCTTTACATCGATCGTCACAGGCTTTGTCTTGATCTTCTTACGTAGCTGCTGGAAGTTATCAAAGAAGGCATCAAAGATATCTCGCTTGGGGTTAGAGATCGGCATACTCACGACCATCTCAAACTCTGCCGGCTTAATGACTAATTTGCCTGCTCTCTGCGGGTAGAGTACTACCGAGTGAAAAGTGGCAGCATAGTATAGTTTCCCATTGACTTGCTCCGCCTCGAAGTAGGCTTGAGAGCCATCATCCTGTACGTATTGTACAAATCCCTCGTAATCTGGAAAGGAGAAGTTGGAAAACTGAGTATTCTCTAATCGTGAATAGAGCTTATAAGTAATCTGAACCGCCTCCTGCTCATACACTTGAGTTTTGCTAGGGATAGCTACGATGTAGAGATCCTCAGCCGAAATACTAGGAGAGGAGTTGGCTCCGCCATTATTCACCTCCGTATCTGTATCCGCTCCAAATACGGTAATGCGCCGGGAAGCGGTACGATAAGTGGCACCAGAAACCTCTACCTTTGCTTCCGGGAGGACGTAATTGCCCTCTTTCTCCGCTAGAAGTGTGTAAGTAAAACTAGTGGTTCGGCTAGAGCTTCGCTTACCATTCACGATGCTCATACTCGAACTGCTACTCACGGCCGGTCCGTAGACCACTTCCAGCCCCGACGGTGCATTAAAGTTGATATTCTTGGCAGATGCATTTACTGAAAAGACCACTCTAAATGGGCGTCCTGCTATAATATGGCTCGGCACTTCCACATCAAAAGCCACCTTATCCTGCCCCCACACATTCAGGGAGAGCAGAGTAAAGACTACCAATAATATATATCGATTGAATCGTATCATCATCACCAATTTTTAGGTCTTGACTTTTTGCCCCTTTGCTGTTGCTGCTTCATCTGCTCCACCTTACGCTGCGTATCCTTCTCGTCTTGTAGATAGGCTTGAAGGATCTTCTCCGCATTGTCTTGGCTCATTGTTTCAGCATTTTGAGGCTGTTCTTGCTGCTTATTAGGCTGGTCCTTCTGCTGGTCCTTCTGCTGGTCTTGCTGTTGATCCTGCTGATTCTGCTGTTGCTGGTTGTCCTGTTGCTGCTGCTCTTGATTATCCTTATTATCTTGATTCTCCTCGTTATTATCTTGCTGCTGTTGCTCCAAGAGCTTTTGAGCAAGAGCAAGGTTGTAACGCGTCTCCTCATCGGTTGGTCGACGTCGGAGCGACTCTTTATACATCTCAATAGCCTTGGCATAGTCCTTCTTCGCCATCGCCAAGTTACCAGCATTATGAGCCACATCAGCCGCCTCATCCTTCGGGAGTATCTTTATCTCCTTAAGCATCTCCTGGTAGATCTTATCCGCCTCTTCGCCTCGCTCCGTACGCACAAGGGTATTGGCGAGATTGAAGTTCGCCACCTTGTCACTTGGATTTATCTCCAATGCCTTGCGGTACTCCAGCTCCGCCTTATCGTACTGCTCCTTTTGAAAGAGTTTATTGCCACTCCTTGCCAACTGACGCACCTCTTTCTGGGCATAGCCAGAGAGGGAAAAGGAGACCAGTAAACCTAATAACAATAATATTCTTTTCATCATTCCTTACTTTTAGCTGAGGTACGCTCAAAGAGTTGCACCCGTCTAAAGTATCTATTCTTCCGGTCGAGCAATAAGAAATCAATCCACAGCAGAAGCAATCCGAGTAATAAAGGGATATAATACAGCTCATTATAAGCGGTATAAACCTTCATCTCCAACTCCGCCTGCTCCAATTTGTTGAGGGCCTCCTCCAAGGCTCTTACAGACTGTGACACATCACTGGCACGCACGTAGATACCCCCTGAAGCAGTGCCCATCTCCATTCCAAGTTGCTCATTGAGCTTCGTAATCACCATTTTGCCCTCGGCATCTTGGAGGTAACCACCCTCCGGCATAGGGATGGGGCCTCCGTCAGTAGAGCCAACGCCTAGCACATTGACCAAGATCCCCTGTTTCTTCGCCTCCTCAATCGCCGAAAGCACATTGCCCTCATGATTCTCGGCATCGGTAATCAATACGATGGCACGCTTCACCTTTTCATCACTTGAGAAGCTACGTACACATAGCCGAATCGCCTGCTCTAATTGAGTACCCTGCACCTGAATGAGATCGGGAGAGGCATTATCCAAAAACATCTTGGCCGAAATCATATCCCCTGTGATTGGGAGCTGCACATAAGCATCCCCCGCAAAGAATACCAGACCAATCTTATTATTATCCAGCTTGTCAATAATTCTCGAAACGATTGCTTTAGCACGAGCCAAGCGATTGGGCTTCACATCGTCCGAAAGCATAGAGTTGGAGATATCCATCGCTACCATCAACTCAATGCCCTCACGCTTTACCGTCTCACTCTTAGAGCCCATTTGGGGTCGAGCAAGTGCCACCACCAGCATCGATAGACTGAGTATAAGCACCAAGTCCTTTGCCAACTTACGCCGTAGGGAAAGATCGGGCATCAAGAGACGCACCAATTCGGTCTCACCAAACTTCTTCAGCTCCTTTCGCTGACGGCTCATTCTCCATACGAGGAAGAGAGCCACCACCAGCAATGGCAGCAAAAGGAAAAGTATATATGGGTGTAAAAATCTCATTATGGCATCCTCCTAAATAGCGTACTACGAAGTAATAGTGCTGCAAACAACAGTATCAGAGCAGCCCATAGATAGGGTGGAAATAGCTCTTCCTTTTGGGTGAAACTCTCCACCTTTAGCTTCACCTTCTCCAGCTGATCTATCTCCTCATATATCTTGTGCAAGCTATTGTTGTCGGTAGCTCGAAAATACTGACCTCCAGTAGCAGAAGCTATCTGCTTAAGGCTCACTTCATCAATCTCCACAGGCATACTGACATACTCTACCCCCAGATAAGTCTGAATTGGATAAAGTGCCTCCCCCATAGTCCCTACCCCAATGGTATAAACGCGTATCCCAAAGCTAGCAGCGATCTCAGCAGCGGTCACAGGGGCAATAGTACCAGAGTTATTGGTACCATCCGTAAGGAGTATCACCACCTTACTCCCCTCCTTGATCTCTTTGAGGCGATTCACTGCCGTTGCTAGTCCACTACCTATTGCGGTACCGTCATTCACCAGCCCCATCTCCACACCATTGATCATATTGAGGAGCACTGCATGGTCGGTAGTAAGTGGGCACTGTGTATAGCTCTCACCCGCAAAGACCACCAACCCGATATTATCATAAGGGCGAGAGCTGACAAACTCCCCAGCCACACTCTTTGCCGCTTCAAAACGGTTGGGTTGCAAGTCCTTTGCCAACATACTCCCCGAGATATCGAGTGCCAACACAATATTAATCCCCTCCGTACTCTCTGTAGAATAGGCATTGCTACTCTGTGGGCGTGCCAAAGCCACCACCCCAGAGATAAATGCCAATAATGCCAATGCAAAAGGTAACCAACAGAGCCGTGTACGCCACGACACCTTACGCCCTCTAAAGGCACCAATAGTGCTGAGCGTAAAGGTAGCTGGTCGCTTCTCTCGCCATAGGTAAAGCCATACTGCAAGAGGCACTAGCAGCAATAATAGAAAGAAATAAGGATGAGCAAACGTCATGGCTCCACACCTCCTCCCTCTTCTACACTCTTCTCCTCCGTAGTCTCCGAAGGCCTTTGTGCCTCCCTTTGTGCCTCTATGAATGCTACAGAAGCAGAGAGCAAGCTAATATTCTCATCCGAGGCAGGCTGATACTTTGCAAACTTAGCCAAGTCGGCTGTCTCCAAGATCCTTACAAGCTCGGTATACATCTTATCTCGACCTACTTGCGACTTAAAGGCCTCTAATATCTCCGCACTAGTCATATCCAGTGTGGTGATACCATAGACACGGAAGATATAGCGACGCAGGATATCTGTGAGCCTAGTATAGTACTCCTTCACCCTATTCTGCTGCCAAAGCTCCTCACTCTTCAGGGACGCCACACTCTGTATCGCCTCCTCATAAGGATCAAGTAGTGGCACCTCTTCACGTACCTCATCGACACTCTTCTTTCGTTTCTTTAGATACCTCACTAGGAAGTACGTTGCCACGCCAAGTGCAATAATGGCCAAAATGATATAGAGATAGATGAGGTAGTCTTGCCAAACGAATGGGGGTTTCCACTGCCCCTTAATATCGGCGTATTGGTCGGGGTGCTCCAGGTCCACGGGCACCGTATTCACCACCAAGCTCAATTGGTCACCCGCAGTATATAATGAGTCGCCTACCAGTGCAGAAATATTTCTGAGCTGATAGTTGGCAGAGTCAAAGGAGGTGAGCACCACATCATAAATCAATTCTTGTAGCCGATCATTAATCATAGTAGAATCCACCAACTGACTCTCTATGATCTCCACACCCGATACCAACGTATCCTCTGGCAGCACTAGCCGCATCATCTCCGAGCGAGGATAGACCACCTTCACATTGAGCTTCACCTGCTCACCGATCAAGATGGCCGACCGCTCCAATGTAGGGATAATGCGCACCTCCCCTCCATCCTCCATTGCCAAGAGAGAGAGAGGGGTAAGAAGTAGCGCCATCAGCCACCCTATACATTTTATATATATCCTATGTTTCACCGAATACTCTTATTAAATAGTCGTTGCAGTGCCGGCACATAATCCTGATTGGTCGGCATACTCACAAAGGTGATATCATACTTAGTGAGTGCCTCCCTCATCCGATTGGTGAGCTGCTCCCAGTAGCTACGATACATCTCACGAATCCGCTTGGACGAACTATCAATCATCGTCACCTCGCCACTCTCTGCATCCTGCACTCGTAGCAACCCCACATTGGGGAGCTCAGCCTCCTTCGGATCAAAGACCTGCATTGCCAATACTTGGTGCTTACGGCTCACCACATTGAGGGTTGACTCATATTCACTCTCATCAATAAAGTCGGAGAGGATAAAGAGCGTACACTGCTTCTTCTGCACATTATTGGCAAAGATGAGTGCCTCAGATAAGTTGGTCCCTTTACCCTTAGGCTCCAGACGCAAAATCTCCGTGAGGATATGGAGCACGTGCTTCCTTCCCTTACTTGGTGGAATGTACTTCTCCACTCTATCGGAGAAAAAGATCACCCCCACCTTATCATTATTAGTAATGGTGCTAAAAGCGAGCGTTCCCGCCACCTCAGCAATCAGCTGACGCTTGGTCCGCTCCACCGTACCGAAAAGTCCACTCTCAGAGACATCCACCAGAAGCATCATCGTCAGCTCACGCTCCTCCTCATACACCTTGATATAAGGTCGAGCATAGCGGGCGGTCACATTCCAGTCGATATCCCTCACATCATCCCCCAGCTGATACTCCCGCACCTCACTAAAAGACATACCTCGTCCCTTAAAGGCCGAGCGATACTCACCAGAGAATATATTCTGTGAAAGTCGCCTAGACTTAATCTCGATTCTACGTATTTTACTTAAGAGATCTTGTGTCTCCATCACTTAAGTATCAAGGTACCTGAACCTTATTGAGGATTTCGCTAATTATCTCCTCAGAGACAAGATTATTCGCCTCCGCCTCATAGCTCAAAGCAATCCTATGGCGTAGCACATCGTGGCAGACAGCTCGTACATCCTCTGGAATCACAAAGCCTCTGTGCTTGATAAAAGCATAAGCTCTCGCCGCCAAAGCAAGGTTGATCGAAGCACGTGGAGAGGCTCCATTGCTGATCATACCAGCGAGGTGAGGCATACCCGTCTCCTGAGGGAAGCGTGTAGCAAAGACGATATCCACAATGTAGCGATGAATCTTCTCATCAATATAGACTTGATGAACGATCTCGCGAGCCTTAAGTATCTGATCGATAGTCACCACAGGGGTCACATCTGGCTTCACCTTGCGGATCTGAGATTGTACAATCTGTTGCTCCTCCTCCTTGGTAGGATAGCCCACCACCACCTTGAGCATAAAACGGTCGCTCTGTGCCTCAGGCAGTTGATAAGTCCCCTCTTGGTCAATCGGGTTTTGTGTCGCCATCACCAAGAAGGGCTCTGGGAGCTTAAAGGTCTCTTCGGCAATCGTCACCTGTCGCTCCTGCATCGCCTCCAAGAGAGCACTCTGCACCTTAGCGGGTGCACGGTTGATCTCATCTGCCAAAACTAGATTGGCAAAGATAGGACCATGCTTCACACTAAAACGCTCATTCTTCTGGCTATAAATCTGCGTACCAATCACGTCGGCAGGGAGCAGGTCGGGTGTAAATTGTATTCGGCTAAACTTTGCATCCATCAGGTCAGACAAAGTCTTAATCGCCAAAGTCTTGGCAAGACCAGGAACACCCTCTAGCAAGATATGACCGTCGGCCAAGAGCCCAATCAAAAGACTCTCTCGTAGGTGCTTCTGCCCTACAATCACACGGCTCATACCACTCTCCAAGAGATCCAAGAAGTGACTCTCACGCTCTATTAGCTCCGAGAGAGCTCTCACGTCCACTCTATTTTCTTCCATCTAAATCGAGTAATTATCTGATTTACCAGGGGGGTCGTCATTGGGTGACTCCCCTTCATACTATAATACACAACACTCCCTCCCTACCTATTGCTAGCAAAGATAAGGAATTATCAGCACCTCTCTTAATATCGGGTAATAAAGAATGCTAAAAGGGAAGGGGCCGACTATAAAATAGCATCAAAAGTCGAGCCACTCATCCCCTTCATCCTCCTCGCCGTGAGGAAGATGAACGATGGCTGTAGTAGCTCCGAAAGTAAGGACATCGCCCTGAGAGAGCCGACGCCGCTCCCCTTGATCAATCTCAGCACCATTCACAAAGGTTCCGGTCATACTATCATTATCCATCACCTCGAGCCGACCATCTTTGGAGAGCGTAAAGTAAGCGTGTTGCCGATCAATACTCGGGTCGGCCGTTAGCACCTGTAGCTGAGCGGAAGATCTAGGGTTGTACCGACCGAAGAGGCTTCGCCCCTCAGGAATCTGAATCGTTTGAGGCTTAGTAAACTCCGTCTCAATAATCTCCAGATAGGTACCCTCCTCCGAGAAGTCGGCCTCCTCAATACTAACCGCTTTGATGGATCTATCTCTATGCTGTAGTGCCTCGGCAGCCGTCTTATACACAGCTATCGGTTGCTTGCACTCGTCGCAGACCACACGCTCGGCACTATCTTGATGATGACCGATAGTGACCTCCAAAGAGGCCCCACAATAGGGGCAAGTAATCACTGTAGACATGGCTATATAAATGGATATATATTCTCTAATAACTTAACACTATAATCCCACACCTAGGCGCCCATTATCTAGATAGCTATAGTAGCCATTGTCGGTAAAGATCACATGGTCCACCATACTTATCCCAATCAGCCGACACGCCTTGTAGAGCTGATCCGTGACATCGTCATCGTCGTGGCTAGGTTGCAGACTTCCTCCTGGATGGTTGTGCACGAGTGCCAAAGCCGGTAACTCAAGCCGGAGAGCGGTACTCAATATTACCCGAATATCGGCGGTTGAATTGGTGAGCCCCCCTTTTGAAATCCTAATCTTCCGCTGTGCAATCAGTCGCTGATTGAAAAGCACTATCCAAAGTTCCTCGTGCGAGAGATTATACAGGTCGGTATAGATGTAGTCGTAAATCATCTGACTATTGGTGAGCTGCTTTCCCTCATTGTCCAACTTCTTTTTGTGGTTCACCGTCCGCATACCCAGCTCTAGGCAGGCAAGGATATTGGCTTTCTTCGCCATACCCACTCCTTTAATGGGTATTGCACACCCTGTACGCAGAGACTCATAGAGTCGATATAGATTGTTATCTGCCGACTCCAAAATCAGGTGGGCAAGCTGTAGGGCATTGGTTCCCTGCAAGCCAGTTCCCAACTGAATCGCCATCAACTCTGCATCACTCAGAGCTCTAGGCCCATGGGTTAGCAATTTCTCTCTTGGACGCTCCGACTCCTTGAGGTCGGTCATCCGTATATGGTCTAGGGAGTAGAGGGGTGCCTCTCCTCCTTCGTCTCTCTTAGGCATCACTCAATCGGTATACTTTTCATTGAGCCCGTGTGCCTCTGCTACCACCTGACGTAATTTATCCTCTTCACCACGTCGGCAAATCAGTAGCACATCATCGGTCTCCACCACCAGCATACTATCAATTCCCTGTAGCACCACCAGCTTCTCTGGATCATTAATCGCCACCAAGTTGCTCCTACTATCATTGTAAATCGTTTGGTGTGCTCCAATAGTGGCATTGGCGTTCTGATCCTTATCGGTGAGCTGATAGGTAGCTGACCACGTACCTACATCGGTCCACCCCATATCCGCCACCAGCATCAGCACCTTCTGCGACTTCTCCATTACGGCATAGTCAAAAGAGATATTTGGGCAGTAGGGAAATACCTCGTGCACATAGATCGTTTCCCGTGCCGTTCCCCACACCTCGGGCTTACTATAGAGTCGCTCAGCTATCTCAGGAGCATGGGCCTTTACCTCGTCAATCAGCACTGATGTCATTGCCACAAAGAGACCAGCATTCCAATAAAACTCCCCACTATCCACCAAGATCCGAGCCATCTCACTATTAGGCTTTTCGATAAAGGTCTTCACTGGATAGCAGTGGCTAAGCATCTCACCCCCATCTTCAACGGGCGACTCCAGAGCTTGGATATAACCATAGCCCACCTCCGGATAAGTTGGTTTAATTCCGAGGGTCACGATCATCTCGGTGCAAGAGGCATATTGGGCCGCCTCACCTATCAAGGTGTGGAAAGAGGGTTCATCCGTCACCAAATGATCTGAAGGGGTGATCACCACCACAGCATCAGGGTTGATGGCATGAATGTGACGAGTAGCATAGGCGATAGAGGAGGCAGTATTGCGATTTTGAGACTCACAAAGCACATTCTCCATCGGGAGGTTAGGGAGCTGCTTCCGCACAATTTCTTCATACTGAATATTGGTCGCCACCAAAATACGATCTGGAGAGATGCAGCGCTGCATTCTCCGATAGGTCATCTGCAACAAACTCTCCCCTGTATTGAAGAAGTCCAAAAACTGCTTAGGATAGCTCTTTCGACTATAGGGCCAAAACCTACGCCCCACGCCACCGGCCAGTATCACACAATAAAGATTTGCGTAGACGTTATCTGCTTGAGTCATGATCATCGGTCTGAATATAGGTCAATCGAGAAAGGAGAGGGAGGCCCATTATGATATTCCTACGGAAGTCAATGGTCTGCCACCTCCATTCTTGCTACAAAGGTAATCAATTATTCCCTAATCTTGTGTACCTTTGGCACACCAATCAGTAGATACACATTATATTTATAACACTATATAGCACTATGATACCATACTTTGAAGAAGCTGATATCGCAGTCACTATCTGCGATAAAGAGGGAAAGATCATCGAGATGAACGGACAATCGAGAGAGGTCAACCTAAAGCCTGGGCAAGACCTTATCGGCAAAAACGTACTCGACTGCCACCCAGAGCCAGCCCGCTCCCTACTGGAGCATCTGATGACGCACGAGGAGAAGCACGTCTACACCATCACAAAGGGATCACGCAAAAAGCTCATCTACCAAATCCCGTGGTACCAAGAAGGTGACTACGCTGGATTTATCGAGCTCTCTATGATCATCCCCGAGGAGATGCCCCACTATATCCGCAAACCCAAAACTGAGTAAATTAAGGTGGTAGTGGACTAAGCAATTCGTCCATGTCGGGCTCGTCTAGCACCGAATCTTTTTATAACCCCACGAAGAGCTCCACTTTTCAGTGTTCAAACTGCAAAATGAGGTGAAAAACCCAGCTAAAGTGAGGTCTTTGTAGCCCCATTTACAACCAATTGTAAATCAATGCCATACAAAGGCGTTTGCCGAGATGCAACTAAGCAATCGGTTAGTTGCATCTCGGCAAATGCTTAGTTGCAACTCGCCGATTGCTTAGTTGCATCTCACCGATTGCTTAGTTACAATTAAACTTTTCACCTCCTTTTTATCCTATTTATTTGCAGTGCTCTAAAGATTACGAATACCCCGGATAGTGGGGATTCGGCTAAGATGCCCATTTTACATCACTTGATGTAGGGCATAATCACCTTAAAACCTTTTCCTCGGAGGGTAACCAACTGCTTCGTAGCATCTACCTGCTCCACGATTAGAGAGTGGCTGCCATCTCTCACCTTGGTATGGCGGAACTCCTGTGGATTATTAAGGCTTATCTGTAGCTTTACCTTCTCTCCTACGTGAGGTGCCGTTGGGATGGGTGAAAGGGTAACCACCCTCTCTGCTTGGTAGGGCTGTGCAGCATTGAATATGGTGAAGCTTCGATTACCTCTTTTGAGGGTCATGCCTGTCCGCATCATTAGGTAGAGGCTCCGCGAAGTGGTGCCATAGAGGCCTACTCCCTGGTCGGTGCCACTGCATCTGACAGTGATAGTGACGCTCTTTTGGCTGCCATCCTCTGAAATGAGATGCACCACCGCCACCCCTTCATGGTGTGCATCGACCTCTAGGATACTGGTTTTGGCATTCCACCTTGCCGATATTGCCTCCTCTGGGTCGTCGATCACCAGCTTTGCCTTATCCCCTCCACCTTGAAGTGAGATGAAGCGGCTTTCGTCGGTGGGGTAGAGGCGCACCTCTTCCATATTGACACTCACTGGGGGCACCACCACATGTATGGGTAGCTTACGGCGGTAGTCGCCCGAGAGGATGGTAGCGAAGGTCTCGCCCTCGAGGTGGCCTGTAATGCGGAGGGTGTCGCGACTAATTGAGACGCCTGCTATCTTGGAACTCTCCACATTGGCGATGTATTTTCCGGTACCTCCTTGTAGTATAATTGTATGGGTGGTCTGCTTATTGAGTGACACCTCAGTGAGGTCTTGCTCACCGACCTTGATAGGCGCTAGCTCATGGGGTGCCTTATTATTTTGACAAGCACCACACAATACTATCGCTAGAAGGGTGCTTGTGAGTGGTAGTAACAATCTTTGCTTCATATCTCTCTACAGGCTTACTTTACGGTGATGAAATAAGTGATTTCTATCGGCTCACGATCTTTTTCTTTAATAAAGATAATGAGGGAGTGCTCTCCGGGATCTAATTGGAGAAAATCGTCAGAAGGCGTTACCTCTTGCCCATCAAGTTGGTACTTAATCTCGGCTCCTTCGAGGATGAGATCGGTATAGAATAGTGGTAACTGCCTTGGTGCTTCGCCATCTTTAGAGATCATATAGAGATGTGGCACACGCGTAGGGTCATTGGGTGAGCGTCGGTACCCCTCTGTGTGCACCTTGATGACATCTGAAGGGCGTGAGAAAAGGCTACCCTTAATGCTCTTAACGCTGTAGCTGTATGTGGTATTGGCTTTACGATGCTTATGTATGAAGCTGGTCTCGGTAGTCTCGCCTATTGGCTCCCCATCGCAAAGTATTTGGTAGGTGACTCCCGGCTCGGCAATGGCTCTCCAAGTGAGTGTTATTTCGTGCTGCATCGCTTTGGACGAAAGGTTGGCTGGTGCTGGTAGCTGTGGCTCTTCTTCGCCTCTCTTCACCTGCATAAAGGAGATATCATCGATGTAGAACTTACTGCCCTCCGAGCCCTCTACCACTAAGCTAAAAGCTGCCTTATTGACTCCGGCGGGGGCCTTGATCTCGGAGATAGTATGTTGCTGCCAACTGTCGCCTACTTTGGGGACGTAGTATTTGAATTGTTTGAAGCTATTATCTTTTTTGATGAGTTGGTCATCTTTATACCACTCTATCACCACACATACTTTAGCTCTAAATACATAGTCGCCTCTGTACCAGAAGGAGCATTGATATTTGCCCCCAGCTTCAATGGGGATGATATTATTCTTGGGGATATGCCCCACTTGGGAATAGTCGTTATCGTGGTAGCTGATACTTCCACCATTGAGATAAAAAAGAATACAGTAGCCACCTGAGTGACCTCCTTGCACCTTAGTGCCAGCTAAAGTATCATCAAAGCGCCAATGGTGAGGATAGATCTTTCGCCACATATACTCTTCTTGTGGCTCTTCGCCCTCAAGAGGAGTTTTGCGGTAAAACTTTTCGAATCCCCCATTTTTCAATAGCTCCTTATTAAGCTCTTGAGCCAATGCGCTAGGAGCATTGAGCACCAAGATAAGGAGGAGGGAAAGGGTAGATAGGATATTTTTGAACTTCATATAACTGCTTGAATGTATTCGGGTGATCTACTTAATCTCCTGCAAAGGGAGCTCAAAACGGTGAGCCACCTCTTTAGTAATAGTATGGAGAAGGCCAGTATTGCCATCACTGCCGATGAGCTGGCCTCTATCCCATAGCCCATTGCCAGCAAGCAACTGCTCTTGCATCGCTTTCACTTCGCTATAGGAAAAGAGCGGTTGCCCCTCTTTATCGCAGGCAAATTGGAGGGAGTAAAGGGCTCCTACACCTTGGGAAAGGAAGAATAGAGCATTCTCTGGCTCTTCTCGATAGTTGGCCATTGTGATATTCCCCTGGAGCAATTGTAGAGCACGGACTGCTACCACTTTAGAGAGCTCTATGCGAATCAATTGCAATTGCTCTTGCAGAATATCGTACCTATAGTTGGTCAATGCCCAGCGCCCCAGAGCAAAAGCATTGTATAGCTGGATACGGCTCTTGCCCAGTAGAGGTAGATTGATACTGCTCACAAGAGGCTGCCAAAAATGGGTGTAGTAGCCAAAAGCTAGGTCCCAATGATGCTCCAGCTCGGTGTAATTATGACCATCGGGGAGGTAGGTGTGCTCATGACGAGTGAGCAATTCTCCATGTGCATAGAGGCTACTTGCAAGGTGTACATTAAGAATTAAATCAAGGTAAATAGCACCACGCACTAGCTCCCTATAATATTCTGCTGGAACCAATCCATCTTGAGTGGCAAAGAATATATAATCATCGCCAATGTGGGTGCCGACATACCCCGCCACTCCGATGGAGGCTCTCTGGTTACGGGTCAGATTAGGCGCCTCTGTACCTAGGCCACTAAGCTTTTCTATCGCCCTAAAACAATCCTCAATATCATTGATCACCTCAGCCCTATCGGCTTGGTGGAGCACAGATGAGGCAACCACCGATTGTGGGCTTACCAATCCATAAAGCCCATCGTGGAAGTAGTTGTAAACGGTATTGCGACTACCTTCGTTATTGATACGCGCCTCCCGAAGGAAGGTACTGTAGATAATCTGAAGGGGCTCATCTAGGAGAGTACACTCGTAGTAATCGACACTACTTCGCCCATTTCTACTGAATTTATACTCTGGATCGGGATATTCGGGTAGCTTGTAAGCACTCTCCACCGTCTCCCCCTCCCATCTATTCTGGCAACTTGATAAGCCCGATGTTGAGAGAGCGAAAAGGAGAAAGACCCAAGCATACTTTAGACAATTCTTCATGGTAGTATGATATATTCACAGAAGGGCTGGCTAATATAGTCTTGCCCCTCTCTATTTTGTGTTTGACTCACTTTCAACTCTTTTACTACGGTTAGTCCATCTTCCGACACAGCCCTAATGCTGGCAGTGATATTGGACTCACGAGGTGCGGTGCCATTGACACTAAGGTACATAGGATACCCCGACTCTGCCTCTATTGTCACTTCGTAAGGCTCTTCAAGGGTCATGATCTCCTCAGCACCCGATACGCTCGTACTACTTCCGATGATGTGTATCTGCTTATCTTCGCCAATGTACTTTACCACAAATCGGCTATTAACTTCATCGGGCACCGCACCACGCTCGGTAAATTGGCAGGTAAGGGTCACGGTGTACTTACGCTTTCCTTCAGAAATCTCCACCCCTGGGTAACTATAAGATTCTAATGCCTCATAGGGGTCACAAACCTGACGCACTTGATCTTCGTACGAGATCTTTGGCTTCTCAATACCCTTAAAGGGGAAAAGGGTGGCATAGTCCTCAGGCTCGGGATCATGATAGTTGCGCTGGCAACTCATAGCGCATAGCAGAAGGAGTGTACCACTCAGTAGTGGAAAAAGCTTCTTTGTATTATGTATCATATCATTGAATATTAATCTTTAATAATCGGGGCATCCCATATCACAGCTTTCACACCTGTGGGGATACCTTCGGGATGTAGGTGTTTACTTTCTAAGCTTGTCACCCGAGTGTGAGGGTTGTAGACCTTTACCAACTCCGCTTCGAAGCGATCATCTATCCGCTCAAAGTCCATAAACACAATATCCTTGCTGTATCTTAGTCCAGCTCTAAAAGTGATCCCTTCACTAGTTCCAGCATAACCAGATCCTAGCCCCACCATCTGAAGTGCAGGATAACCAGGGATTGGGTTACGCTTCTTATTGTAGAGAAATAGGTAGTATCTCTTGGTGGTCAACTCCTTAATATATGGGCGATTGGTTTCAGCCTTAGTTTTAATGTAGTTGTCACTCTCAAAGTACACCCTATCACCCATTCTAATAGAGAGCTGTGGATTCTGCATCTCCTCGAAAAAGAGACGGTTTTGATAGGCCTTTGCAAGGGGGTCCTCATCGCTTTTGAGCTTGGTAAAGATGATGTATTCCTTTGCGGGCAAGATAGTGCCGGCAGTTCGGAACACCAATTGACCATATTCATTTTTCCCTTGATAGAGAAAGTCGGTTGATCCTCTGAAGGAGTCGTTGACTAGCTCATGAATATAATTGAAGGTCTCAAAGGTAAGCTGAGTGTAGCTACCTCTTTTGATGGTATACCTGCTTACCTTAGGTTCGTCACAGCTCGCTTCGGTAAAGTCTGCCTTCATCTCCACAGTGCCTTCTTTGCTAAACTTCATCACAAAGCTGCTACCACCATAACCCAAACGACCACGAAAGGCAGTTTGGCCAATCAGCTCATTGGGATTGGAAAAGAGGAGTGAATCGCAGTGGGGAAAGTAAAGAACACTCCAACCACTAGGGCTACTTGTAAGCTCCTCGTGAAGCGATGAGATACTAGCTTGCACACGCTCCGATGGGCTCTCATGGAATGCCTGCTGTAGTTTTCCATTACAGCTAGCTAAGCTAGCTAGTGCAAGGGTGAGGGGAATAATAGTAGTATAGTATATCTTTTTCATTCTTCTTCCTCTTTGCTTTGAATAAATTGCGCCACTCTACGTAGGATAGTCACCTCGGCTTTTGTGAGATCCAATCCCCAATGCACCTTGATGTACTGGCTGAGAAAGGCTTGCTTCTCTAGCAACTCATTATGTGCCAAAGCCGCTTCTCTTGCATACCTCTCTGCTACCTCAGGGTTGGGGTCGCCGTCAGGGATACTTGTCTCCTCAAAAAGATACTCAATCTCTTGGGGTGTAGAGAGCAGGGTGGCACTTATCATCTCAGCCATGTCGTCTTCAGGGGAGAGCAAGGCGTACATTGTGTAGCATCCTCGCCTACCGGCATAGGTATCCAGACCAAACCGTTCCTTGTAACTCTGCTGGTAGCTTAGTGGGATGGCTATTGGCTCGGTAGAGGATAGGTATCTATGCCCACTAATTCGGTAAAACTTGTCTCTATCGTAGGGGTAGAGCTCTAGCATCCGCTTGGCAAACTGATGAAAGACACTTCGCATCAGTAGGAAGACCTTTTCGGGGTCACTCGGGTCGAAGCTATTGACATTGTAGATACACATCTCTACAGGTGTGCCTAGGGGGTTGTAGAGCAGTTCTACCCCATTAGGATCAAGGTTGGGACCGCCATACATCTTGATACGGATGGGGAGTTTGCCCTTGAGGTAGTGAAGGTCTCCGATGGCTGGTAGCTCGAAGCTCTCTAGGAATAGATACTTCACGGTCTCTAGCACGCTCTTGACCTTCTCCTCTTGGGGAGGGTAAACGTAGGTACCAAGTAGCTCCTTCTCGTCCCAGCGGTAGAGCACTTCTATCTGATAGGGCTGGGTAATGGATTGGGTTATCCATTGGTCTAGCTCACTCTCATTGGTGGTCTCTGCTGCAGGAGCCAATACGCTTGTATCGCTTAGTTTTGCATTTTGGCACCCAGCAATTATCATTATCAATGGGAGCAGCAGGGTGATTAGCTGCTTATTGGTTTGCTTATTGGGTCTCATATCAATTACTTTCTATCTAACTCTTTTCGCTCACGTGGGTTGGGCTGGAGCCCTCGTTTGATGGCCTCATTGGGTATTTGTAGAAGCTTGCGTGGGTCGTCTTTCTCAAGGGGAAAGTAATACTTACTCTTGCTATCACGAGCCACAGAGAGGTGGAAGCGACGAATATCCAACCACCGAAGCCCCTCTTGGTAAAACTCTTTTTGCCTAAAGTCGAGCACTAGCTTTACGAATGCAAGTTGCTTGATGGTGAGGGGATAATAGGGGCTATAGACCTGATAATTCTGGGGGTTGGTGGTCAGGTAGATAGAACGCTCTACGTAGGGGGTAAAGCCGAACTTCCCTCGTGTGTACTCTTGTAGGTCGTCAATAGCCTTATTGTACTCACCGAGCATCGCCAATGCCTCCATACGATTGAGCAGTACCTCATCAGTAGTAAATAACACATTGGTCACATAGAGCCCTCTCGGCTTGAGCCCACTATCGAGGTTACTCCTCACCTCATCAAACTTTGAGATGTATCGGCCCACCTTCAGTGGCAAGGGGGAGGGGGTAAAGAGGTAGCTACTGGATTGGTTGAGTCGCTTGAAGTTACCACCATTTTCAATCCCCTTCTTATCAAAGATGGCCTCTACGCTCTCCTTAGTAGGTCCATACTGCACTCGTGGAAGCTCACGAGCCCACCTCGACTCGGTAGTGGAGAGGAGTAGATTGGCAGGCTCCAATGCACTTGCATAGCTTTTAAATAGCTGTGGGCGTGCAAATTCGTACTGCTTTTGATACTCCGTCCAATGCCTTAACTCTCTTTTTGGGTCTCCACCCAAGACATAATTGGCATAGTCTACCACCTTTTGCCACTCCCCTTTGTGCAGATAAAAGCGGGAGGCAAAGGCGTAGGCAGCTTTTTTATTGAAGTGAAACTTGGGATGGCGGTAGAAGCGGTCGTTGACCAGCGTAATACCCAGCTTGAGATCGGCCTCGATCTCCTCATACACCTTTGCTACAGTTGCTCTATCATAATCGACCATGGCATGCTTCTCTGGGCTTTTCAGATAGGGGATACCAGGATGGAGGTCATCGGCTCCTCTATAAGGCTCTGCCCAAATATTCACCAGCATAAAGTGGAGATAAGCTCTTAGTAAAAAAGCTTCGCCATAGAGTGCCTTGACACGCTCTGTCTTGGGGTACTTTGTGAGTAGCTCGAGTGCAATATTGGCCTGAGCTATACCTCGATAACAAGCGTTCCAATAATTTAACGGCGTATCCAGGTCCTCTTGATCATAATCTTCCCAAAAGTACATTGCCTCATTGAGCCTATTCTGCTCACCATAAGGTCGGAAGCCCACATTATCTGTTCGGGGCTCAAGGAATGGAATATAGCTAGCTGTGGGATAGGCACCGGTGAGTAGCTCGGCAATCTTCTCCTCGTTGTCGACCTCTATATTGAGGTCGGAGTTGGGGCTCTTATCTAGGTACTTCGTACAGCTAGCGAATGTGATTAGCCCTAGTAGGGCACCTATGATCCATGGATATCTATTCATGATTTTCAAAACGTTATGCTCATTGATACGGTTACCTGCTTGGGTGTGGGGAGGGATACTCCACCTGTACGGTAGTACTCAGGGTCTTGTCCATTGAGCTTTTTATCGGCATAAAGCATCAGCGGATTGGTGGCATTCAGCCTAACTGATAGGCCTTTCAAGCGAATTCTTTCAAGAAGCTCCTTTTGGGCAGTGTAAGATAGTGAGATACTCTTCAGGCGAATAAAACTACCATCGGCCACTTTATTTTGCGAGAAGTTGTAGGTATTGTAGGCTCGCTCAATATTTTCCCTCCCAATGGCTCCTATAAGAGATTGCGATGGGAGTACTGGCACCTCGGTATGGTACTCATCGCCTGGGCTCAGCCACCTATCACGGTAGTCGCGAGAAAAGACGTTGAGATCGGCATAGAGGGGGTCAAACGTAGGATTGATCCGAATCTTATTCCCAGCCTGCATAGTGATGAAAAGAGAGAGCTCCCACTCTTTGTACCTAAAGGTATTCATCAGACCTCCCATTGCCTGTGGCTCTATAGGACCGTGATAGAGGAGATAGCTCTTATTGAACTCTGTATCCAAAAAGTCGGCACCAACAATCCGGGCATGCTCTTGGCTATTTTGGTAAAGGCCAAAGTCGAAGGTAGGTAATCCATTGGGGTCAAGACCTTGGAAGTTGAATGAGAAGAGTGAGCCTTTGGGATAGCCCACTAGATTGCCCCTGCCACGACCTGCTACCATATCAAAGGCATTAGGCGAATTGAGTAGACGGGTAATCATCTGGCTCATACCACTAATGGTGAGACTACTGCTCCAGGAAAAATTTTCTGTAACAATGTTTTTGGAGTGAATCCCTAGCTCCACGCCTCGGGTGGTCATATCACCAAAATTGGCATATTTATAGTACTGCCCCCCTACCCCTGAGGTACGTACGAGGTCGATAAGATCAAAGGTATTGCGCTGGTATAGGTCCAATGTACCGCTGATGCGGTTATTTAGCATACCCACTTCAAGACCCACATTGAGCTCATACATCTTTTCCCACGTGAGGTCTCTATTCTCCAATTGGTCAAGTAAGAGTGCATTCTCTCTATCCTCCAAGTGGAGCCGATTGGTGATGCCCATCCGGAAGATATTGCTGGTATTGATCGCCTCCTCATTCATCTTGGCCGTAAGACCGTAGCTAGCGCGGAGTGCCAGTTTGGAGATGGTGGAGTGGTTACTGAGCCACTCCTCTTGATCAAGATTCCACTTAGCACCTATATTCCAAGTGGGCAACCAGAGAGCCTTAGCTCCCTTGCCCGAAGTATTGGCACCTTCGTAATTGAGCACCGTATTAAAGATGTACTTACCTGCATAGCCATAAGTGGCATTGAGCGAGAAGGTAATGCCCCTATCCACCATGCTTCTGTGCGAGAAGTAGGGTGTATTCTCCTGCGCGAGCTTATCAAAGACTTTGGGGTTGGGGTAGACTTGATTAGCTTTATCGTACTGGATTCCATAACCTTGGAAAGGGGTGATAAAGCGCTCGGTACTACGCAACTCGCTGAAACCAAAGAGTCGGATATCGTGCTCATCTACCTTTTTATTGTAGTCGCCCGATAAGCGACCCAAAAAACTGGTCATCCCCACCTCGGTCTTATTGAGGATGCCACCGTGAGTAAGAGCCACCTTTGGCTGCAAGGCAGGGTTATTTGGGTCGTTAAGGAGGTAGAAGTTTTCATGGGCTACCGTAGGAGTCTCTGCTGCCTGATAGGCCAATACCACATTAGACTGCTCCTTCACCTCATGCTGGGTATTGGTTGCTGCCCTACGGATAGAGACGAGGCCTCCCACCTCGAGCTCTTGGATAGGCTTATAACTTCCTTCGACTTGCAACTTGAAATCTATCACCCGCATCTGCATCTGATTATTTTCGTACTCAGATAGGATATTGAAAGGAGCCCAATTATTGCGGTAGTAAGCCCTATTTCCATTGGCATCATAAGGGGTTAATGTACGACTAGTGCTAAGCGCATAGGCAAATGGATTGATATCAAAGTCGCGCTCGTAAGCACCGATCCGGCTATTCCGCCTTAGTGGCATGGTACCCGGGGCTCTCTGATTACGGATATTGCCATTGGCACTAAGAGTCAGCTTCAGCTCCTCTTTTGGGTAAAAGGTGCTCTTGAGGTTGGCAGTGAGCTGCTGCACCCCATCCGTAATGGTCCAACCGCCATCATGGTAATAACCAATAGAGGCATAGGTAGCTACATGGTCGCCACCTCCCGATAGAGTGACGGTGTGCCGAGTGGTGGGGCGGTAGGTAAAGAGGAGGTCAAACCAATCGGTATTGGCATACTCACCGCGTTGCAAAAACTCTAGCCTCGCCTTTGGAGTATTAGGCAGGAGATAACTGCCAGTATTAGGGTCTACTGTTAGAATATCACGATACATCTGATGGTATATACCGCCCCTTCGGCCATATAAAGACTCTTTGACGCCAAAGTAACCCTTATCCCACATCTCCTGGTAGAGCGACATCGTCTCTTGCGAATCCAAGAGGTCGTACTCCCTATAGGAGGGCTTTAGCCTAAAGGCATTTTCGGTGGCATAGGTAACGCTTAGTGGCATCCCCCTTCTGCCCGACTTCGTAGTGATCACTATCACCCCATTAAGGGCTCGCGCACCATAGACCGAAGTGGCAGAGGCATCTTTGAGCACTTGAATATCCTCAATATCGGAAGGATTGAGACCAGATACCGCCGAACCGATCAGCGTCACAGCATCACCAGAGGCCAATTGATCCATAGTCAGTGGTACCATATTTTCATACACAGCACCATCTATCACCCAGAGAGGCTGTGCATCACCTAGGATGGTGGCACCTCCACGGATGCTAATCTTTGGGGCAGCACCAAAGGTGCCGGATATATTTTGTACCGATAGACCAGGGATACGCCCTTCCAACATCCTCGACATATCAGGCACGCCATCAAGCTTTATCTCCGCCATTTTCACAGCGGTTGCGGCACCGGTGTAGACTCTGCTACGCACTTTTTGGTAACCAGTCACCACCACTTCGTCCAACTGAGTCTGATCTTCTTTCAGCTGTACATTCATAATGGATCCACTGACAGTAACCACCTTAGTTACCATACCAACAAAGCGGAAACTTAGCTTATCCCCCTTGGTGCCATACACCTTGTATCTACCCTCTGCATTGGTAACCGCCCTACTCCCATTGCTTTTATTCTCCACAAGCACGCCAGGAAGGGGTAAGCTTGTTTGGTCGCTCACCACCCCAGTAACGGTTTCTCTCTCATTGCTCTCTTGTGCTAAGAGGGTCCCTTGGCTACAAAAGAGCAAAAGGAGTAGAAGCATTGAGAGGTGCTGTCGCTGGAATATATTCTTCATCATCATATCTATTGATCACTCACAGTGGCATCATACCAACCCACTGAATATACATATACTACAAATTAGCTGATTAAAACTTCACCTCCACGCCCCCATAAATACCTCTTGGGTGACCGGCACGCATCCCTGAAGGATGACGCGATACCACGTAGGCTTTATTCGCTAAGTTAATGGCATTTAGCGTGAGTGTAACACCCTTATATACCTTTGCTCGAATGGTGGCATCCCAAATAGTATGGTGCGGAATAGTCTCCCTAAGTGCCATTGTCCCTTGCCCTGGCACCGTACGCATATCTCCATTGAAACGCACACCAACATTGAGATCTACCCACTTGGAGGTGACCCCCAACTGCCCATTGAATGAGTGCTTAAAAATATAGGGTATTTCATCACCTGCATGGACATCACCCCACGCGGAGCTGGTAAAGTCGTTCTTCATCTTGGTGTCGGTATAGGTATAGGAAAGTTGAGTATTGGCACGTACCACCCAATGACGGGGCATAGGGTCAAGGTTGAGCAATACTTCTACACCCCTTACCAGTGCGGCACCGACATTAAATTGATCCATCGTCCCCTGCCCACCGGCTGCTGTAAGGTCACTTCCAAGCATATTTTGATAGTTATTATTAAAGCCAATCACCTCAAAGTGCAAGCCAGATATAGCTATACGCAAACCAGCCTCCACATTGGTGGAGCTCTCAGGCTTTTGATCCAAAACGGCACTTGGAGGGGCAAAACCTCTATGTACGCCTGTAAATACCGATACTTCGGGGATGATTTTGTAGTTCACCCCCACCCCAGGTAACCACACTCGAGCCGAATTAGGGGTCTCAATACGAATACGACCTGACCGCCTTGGATCCTGCTTGGTATAATTCCGCTTCTCCAAAACCACATCTTCATAGCGTAAACCTGCGGTAATCGTTAGATTGTTCCATGCCCATGTATTTAAGATATAACCGCTCCATGCACGGGCTGTCGTTACTTGGTTAGACTGACTTCCAGGGTCTCCTGGGCGGAAGAGCTTCATCTCACCCGACTGCATAGAGTAACCGTCGTCCTCTTGGAAGCGATCCTCTCCATCTTCATGATACCGAATGCCGCCCTCTACAGTAAGGTAGCTCTCTCCTAGGCGCCACTTATGCTCTGCTTTGGATTGAATGCCTCTAGAGAAGTACTTCCTCCGATTGGCACGCACCATAAGTGCTTCACCAATATAATCACGCTGCCCCGTAAGGATCTCAAAGTATTCGTGATTGGTCTCTGGATCGGCCAGCACCTGACCTATGGAGCGCTTTTCCTCTTTCAGGTAACCTACCCTCACGTCACTCAACTTATACCAATTACGAAAAAAGTAATTATAGTATAGATTGGAGGTAATCTTTAGACCATTCTCGGCCATCAATATGTGGCTCAAAACGCTCTGAAAGTGCTGTGTCTTGAGGTGATCCTTATCGGCACCTGCATACCTGAAATAAGGGCGTAGAGCAAAGTCTTCACTACTAAGCCCAAGGTAGGTTTCATCGGAATCCTCATTCGCCCAGCCCAACTTCAGCTCTACATTATGATTAACACCCGAAAAACGATCGGTACTAATCCCGAACTTCGCCACCACATCATTACGCTTAAAACCAATACGCTCATCAGGCTCATCTCTCCTAAATCCTTTGGATTGATGGCGAAGATACTCCACCATATATCCGAATATACCCCTACGATCACCGATCATAATATGTCCCTTGGCGGTATCAAAGCTACCGTAAGAGGCATTGAACTTCCCAGTAAAGTGGGTAGGTATAGGAGTCGAAAGCATGTTGATGGCACCGCCCGTGGTAAAAGGGCCATACTGCACCTGGCTACTCCCTTTCAGCACCTCCACAGCACTCATCCTCGCTACACTCGGAAAGTAATAGGCTGCTGGTGCAGAGTAAGGAGCGGGAGCAATCAGAATACCATCCTCCATAAGTGAGATACGTTCACTTCGCTCGGCCTTGGTTCCACGCAAACTGATATTGGGGCGAAGACCAAAGCCATCCTCTTCATACATATTGACGCCCGGCACACTCTTGAGCATGCGATTGATGTCGGTATAATTGAACTTAGCTAGCTCACTAGGAGACAAAAAGTAAGCAGAACCAGTGCGGTTCCTTGCTTGAAACTTGCTACCTAATATCGGACGAGAGTAAATTACCACCTCATCAATAAGGCCATCATCTCTAATAGCTCCAAGGGTATCAACTGATTGAGTAGTCTGTTGAGAAACAGTATTACTGTCTTTTTCTTGGGCATAAACTAAACCGCAAGAAAAGAATAAAATGAGAATAATCGTCGAACGTCGAAAAAGCATAACTAGCGTATGGCGAATATGGTTCTTAATAAAAATATCCCAATTATCTGAGATATATATTCAAAAATTATTTAGCACTGCAAAGATATAAAGGCAATAATGTTCCCACAATACCTACATATAGGTATTTTATTCTCTTATGTCACGATGATTAATGCGGATAGTCTACACAACCAATATAACTAGAATGGTCAAATGATTTGGGATATCGCCTACTTGACGTTGCTGAATGACGTGCTTTATGAGAATGATGCACAAAGTAAAATAGGCAATACCACCTAGGCAAGCATTAGAGGTCTGGGAACCCTAATAGGCACTTGGAAGAGGGCCTGCCATACGGCAAGTTTATCCTAACATTTCAGCCCTGATTATCAGATAGTGGTTACGCATTAAATGAGCAAAGTGAAAACCTAGCTAAAACGGGGTGTTTGTAGCCCCATTTACAACCGATTGTAAATCAATGCCATACAAAGGCGTTTGCCGAGATGCAACTAAGCAATCGGTTAGTTGCATCTCGGCAAATGCTTAGTTGCAACTCGCCGATTGCTTAGTTGCATCACCACTTTAGCCTTACTAGCATAGAGGATTTTGGAGGTGCTTTAAGGTGGTTTTGGACCTACGCTTTTTCTTGCCTAGACAAAGGGGGGGCTCTCCCCATAGGCTCTCCAATGAATACCACTGGATAATACCTTATTATAATGTGTCGACCTTGACTATTCGTTTTATCGGCTCATAAAAATTGAATATCTTTGCGACGACAAATAGTTTATTAATCATAAATATAGAACGATTATGAAGAGAATTTATACCGTTGTTTCGGTTATTATCCTAGGACTTGCTAGCTCACTCACGGCACAAGCTCAAGGTGGCCTCCGCTGGGGCGTGATGGGTGGTGCCAACTTCAGCAAGTTCAGCACCAAGGCAGATGATTACAAGAGCGACCTATTCACCGCTTTCCACATCGGCCCTATGGTTGAATACGAGCTCCCCATATTTCCACTAGCACTTGAGGCTGGCGTACTTTATGCACAAAAGGGTGCTAACTTTGATATGGCAGGTAAGGATGCTCTAAGCCTAAAGAGCAACCTTATTGAGATACCGGTCAATGTGAAAGGCTATGTATTCAGTATCCCCGCAGCACGCTTTTTCATCCTTGCTGGCCCTAGCTTCAACTTTGCACTCAATACTAATGTAGGTGATATTAAGCTCGATAATTCAAACGACATCAAGGCCAATAAACTAGGAATTGGTCTCAATGCTGGTATCGGCGTAGAGGTACTCAAGTATCTACAGATCTCTGCCACATTCAATGCAGCGATGAGCGATAGCTACAAGTTTGAGGGTGCAGCAAAAGTCCTTAATGACTACATCAACACCAAGGAAAAGGGATTCTCTGTAACTGCTAGAGTCCTATTCTAAGTGATACTATCGGCTAACCTATAGTTGTTAGCATGCGGGGCTTTTCGTCTGAAAAGCCCCGTTTTGTATAACAAGATAGGCGACAATGTGAAAAAACAACAAAATAAGGGGGTTATTATTTGGTAGTGTGCATAATGTTTTATAATTTAGCACACGAATTCATTACCATAAGAAAAAGAAATAACAAGCCTGCCGTGAAAGAGATTGTTGATAATAACAAGGAACAAGCCACCAGTGGTGATAGCTTAGTCCCCCTCAAGAAGGGCTTCTTCCCCAAACTGATACAGCTATGGAAAGAAGGGCTAAGGAGTATGACGTGGGGTAAGCCTCTCTGGATACTCAATATCATTAAGTTGCTGATCCTCTTTGGCGTACTCAGGCTATTTTTCTTCCCCAACTTCCTCAAGGAGCAGTCCAAGACTAAGGAGGGCCGACAAGAGTATGTGCGGAATGAGCTTGTGAATAGGGCTATTGAGCCAACTGCTACCCCTACGATCACACCTGAGGGAGGTGAGGAGTAGTCGCACACACATTAAATAATATAATACAACAACAATATATCAGCATTATTTTTACCTACTATGTTACTAAGTGCACTTATCGATTGGTCGCGATTACAATTTGCGATGTCAGCGATGTACCACTGGATCTTCGTTCCGCTCACACTAGGAATGGGATTTATTATGGCACTCGCCGAGACTAAGTACTACCGTACTGGGGACGACTTTTGGAAGGAGACTGCCAAGTTTTGGCAAAAGATCTTCGGAATCAACTTCGCAGCAGGTATTGCCACTGGTCTTATTCTAGAGTTTCAGTTTGGTACCAACTGGTCCAACTACAGCTACTTCGTTGGTGATATCTTCGGAGCTCCCCTAGCGATTGAGGGAATGTTTGCCTTCTTCATGGAGGCCACCTTCTTTGCAGTGATGTTCTTTGGATGGGACAAGGTGTCGAAGAAGTTCCACCTCGCCTCTACCTGGCTCACCATTGGTGGTGCTACACTATCAGCTGTTTGGATCTTGGTGGCCAATGCCTGGATGCAGTACCCTACCGGTGCAGCACTCAACCCCGACACAGTGCGTCACGAGATGATCAGCTTCAGCGATGTAGCCCTCTCTCCTGTGGCTGTCTCAAAGTTTTTCCACTCAGTGATCTCTAGCTGGATGCTAGGCTCTATCGTGGTTATGGGTATCTGCGGCTATTACCTACTCCGCAAGCGCAATCAAAGGTTTGCACTTGAGAGCATCAAGCTAGCAGCCACCCTTGGTTTGGTATCAGCGATTCTTACCATCGCCACAGGTCACCTCTCTGCAGGCCATGTAGCTACCTACCAACCTATGAAGCTCGCTGCTATGGAGAATATGTATGAAGGTAGCGAAAAGGCACCTCTCAGCGTCATTGGTATCGTGAATAGCGACAAGAAAAAAGCCGATTGGGCAAGTGATAAGAGCGACTACGCTTTTAATATCGCACTTCCTAGCGGGCTTTCAATTCTTTCTTTCAACGACCCCAACGCCTACGTACCTGGTATCAAAAACATACTAGAGGGTGGTTATACCAAGCCCGATGGTACCATAGCGCTATCTGCCGAGGAGCGTATCCAGAGAGGTAAGATCGCTATCCAAGCACTTGCCGACTATCGTGCTGCCAAAGAGGCTGGCAACGAGGCTGAAGCAGCTGCTCAGAAAGAGATCCTAGATGCCAATTATGAGCACTTTGGATATGGTTACTTCGATAATGTTGAGGACCTGATCCCCAATATCCCAATGCTTTACTACAGCTTCCGCATCATGGTAGGGCTAGGAATGCTATTTATTTTGGTCTGCCTAGTGCCATTGATTATGCTCCGACGCAATAAGGAGAAGTTTATGAATATGCGTTGGTACCACTGGGTAATGATCATCAGTATCCCACTAGTCTATATCGCTTCACAAGCAGGCTGGGTAGTAGCAGAGGTTGGTCGCCAACCATGGACTATTCAGGATGCTCTTCCTGTACAGGCCGCTGTCTCCAACATTGCAGCAGGTGCAGTGAAGACCACCTTTACCCTCTTCCTAGTCCTCTTTACACTGATGCTCATTGCCGAGCTAAGTATCATGATCCATGCGATCAAGAAGGGACCAAAAAATCATGTTTCAAACGACTCTCAAAACGAGGCGAAATAATCGGGATACAGTATGGATAAGTTAATTTTTCTACAAGACTACTGGTGGTTTATCATTTCACTGCTTGGCGGTCTTCTCGTGTTTCTACTTTTTGTACAGGGTGGTCAGACTTTTGTCTTTTCACTGCACAAAAACGCACTACAGCAGAGGATGCTGGTCAATTCTACAGGTCGTAAGTGGGAGTTCACCTTTACTACACTAGTCACCTTTGGTGGTGCTTTCTTTGCTTCCTTCCCACTCTTCTACTCCACTAGCTTCTACGGAGCATACTGGGTGTGGATGCTCATTCTATTTTGCTTCGTTATTCAGGCAGTATCCTATGAGTACCAAAATAAGAAGGGTAATGTATTTGGCAAGAAGACCTATCAGTGGGCACTATTCCTCAATGGAGTACTCGGCCCATTGCTCATCGGTGCTGCCGTAGGTACCTTCTTCACTGGTGCTAACTTCGTAGTGGATAGAACCAACCTCACCAATCTTGGTGGCAACCTCTCTGTCTCTACTTGGCAGGATTACAATGGCGTGATGCTTCACGGACTTGAGGCGGTGCTCAATCCTTGGAACCTTGTTCTAGGACTTGCAGTGCTATTCCTTGCCCGTACCACTGGGCTACTCTATTTCGTCAATAACGTACGCGATGAGGAGCTCAATCAGGCTGCTCGCAAGCGTATCCTTCCAAATGCGATCATCTTCCTCGTATTCTTCCTCGCCTTCCTTGGTTTCTTACTAACCACTCAAGGCTTTGCAGTAGACCCTGCTACTGGCGAGGTGTTTATGGAGAAGTACAAGTACCTCAATAACCTCCTACAGCAGCCTGTACTACTTGTAGTAATGCTTCTAGGAGTGGTGGGAGTATTGGCGGGTATCCTACTGACTGTCTTCAAGCCTCACTTTAATAAGGGTATTTGGTACGAGGGCATCGGTGTAGTACTCGTAGTGACGGTGCTGCTACTGATGGCAGGTTGGAACAATACAGCTTACTACCCAACTACTGCTGACCTACAGAGCTCGCTAACGATTCGCAATAGTAGCTCTAGCCAATACACGCTAGAGGTAATGGCTTACGCATCGCTAGTGATCCCATTCGTACTGGCTTACATATTCTATGCATGGCGTAAGCTAGACTTCCATAAGTTTGACGAAGAGGAGATGAAGAAGGGTAACCACTATTAATATCTCACTCGTTCAGATAGTTCAAAGGGGCTCAGCCGTTGGTTGAGCCCCTTCCTTTTTCTAGTCTTTTGAAAAGATTGTCCGACCCGCAAGGGGTCGTAGGGTGGTGGGAAGGTTTTTTATGTTCCCCTGTCTTGTCCTAGAAAAAGTTGACTCATAGAT
>NZ_KV820688.1:0-7757 GCF_001815465.1 Porphyromonas sp. HMSC077F02
CTATCTATGAGTCAACTTTTTCTAGGACAAGACAACCTGTGTATAAATAGGTGTAAAATGCCCTTGCGACCCCGGCCGAGGGGTCGGACAACCCTGTCTCTAAGTCTGACCCCTCAGCCGGGGTCATAAAGATATTGTACATCTACGATACACAGGTCGTTCGGGACTTTGTCCCTCCGACCTATGCTTATTTAAGAGGGACCTCTGCCGAGGTCCTTACTCCATTATTCTAAACAGTTTGAATATAATCATTCGTACAACAGCCTCTTCTAATGCGTAACCCCTGAGGGAATGGGTGTGGCTGAGGGTTACTTGGTCTTTATTCCTCTTTTTTGTAGCTCCTTGTACTTAGGATTGTTTTGTACCACCCTAATGTTTTCATCAAGGCAAGGGTAGGGATAGGGCCACTCCTCTGAGAGTTGCTTGAAGTAGAGTGCCAGGTCTGCATCGCCTTGCTCCACGAGGGCGCGAAGGAGGCTATAGAACTTGCTTTCGTCGGTCCTTTGCTCCTTTTGATAATCGCTGACTTTATCAGCTAATATTTTCATCGCCTCCTCCTTTTGCCCCAAGCCGATGTAGGCAAAGGGGCGGGTGCTACAGTCGTCGCTACTGGTATTGCCCAATACCGCCTTGAAATCGGCATTGGCTTCTTCCTTCTTTCCTTGAGCAGCATAGATATTGCCACGAATTAGGTATGCAAAAGGGGTGGGTTGGGTCTCCATCTCCATTCCTTGCCCTACATCAATGAGTGCTCCAAAGAAATCTTTGACTTCATACTTGTAGGAAGCTCGTTTGTAGTAAGCTCGAGCGTCACTCTTGTCGCTATTGCTGTGAGAGAGATACTTATTGAGCTCCTTAATAGCTGCTTTGCTGTCTCCAGAGGCATGGAGCATCATCGCCTTATTGTAGTGATAGCCTGCAAAGGTCGGGTCTTGCTTGATAGCAATATCTTGGTACTTCAGAGCAAAGGAAAAGTTTCCCACCTCTACATAGCACCTTGCCAACTGCTCAATAGTGGATAGGTACAATGAACTGCTTCGATTGATCCCTTTTAGAGCTGCCTGATAATAGTGGATCGCTTGTTGGCAATTGGAGTGGCACTCGCCATCGTATTGAGAGGCGATCAGAAGTGCCCACTCGGGACGATTCGGGTGCTGATTCATCTGCCTTTTGAGCTGGGATATCAATGCCCCTTCTTCACCATCAGAGTTCCGATCTATCAAATACTTCAGTTGGTTAAAGAGGTTGTGGTCATCATCATCGCCATAGAGGGACATTCCTTTCATGGCTAGTTGGAGAGCTTCATCTTGTGAACCGCTCATACGGAGATATTCAGAGGCAAGATAGTAGGCTTTAGGCGACTTGGGGGCTAAGGTTAGGATGCTATTCCAGAGGGATGATGCTTGGTCGTGCCCCATCTTTTCCTGCAACGCTTGGTAGCCTCTCTTGTTATTTGGTGCAATGTAGACCATCTGTAGGAGGTCAATTTCAGCGAGCTCTGACTGATTCATTGAAAGGTAGGTATCAGCACGCTGCTCATAGAGATCCAACTTCTTGGGACTCTTTCGGATCGCTTCGTTTAGTGCGGTCAATTCTTGCGACTTCTTCTCCTCTGGGAGATAGGCATCTACCCACATAGAGTAAGCTTCGGCACCCCGCTTGGGCTGTTGGTGCATAAATATGATGCTCTTCATAAGGGCTTCATAGCGTTTGCTGGTGTCATCCAGCTTAAACTGGGGGTTATTGTAGAGAAGGTTGAGCTTAACCCAAGCTCTAGGATCCTCGGGGTTGGCCTTTATCTCCTTATTGATATAGGCAAGAGAGTCGTTTAACTGACTTATAACCAATGAGTCTAGCTTAGCTTGGGCCCGCTCTCTAGCAGCGATAGAATCTTTGACGTGGTTCGTATCTACCACCTCAGCCACTGCTTGTGGGCTCTCTTGAGGCGTGTCAGCTTTTTTGCTCTGACCCCTAATAATCAATACGATGGCTACCACGCTCACAATGACCAGCAGAAGGATTCCTAATCGTTTCATAGATTCAGCTTAAATAGTTACTAACTCCCACAAAGATAGTGCTTTTATATAAGTGCCACAAGATAGTGCTCAATGCAATCTTTTTTGTCGCCCTAATAATTTTTGCCAATAGTTTGTGTTTATGGGCAATAAATGTTATCTTTGGGCAGATAAAGTTAAGGTGCTTGAAGAATACTGCCACTTTATTCTTCGGAGTTATGGATTATTAACTGTGAGTATTTTGCTGTCTCAATGTTTTTGAGTAGAGAGAGAGAGAGAGAGAGAGAGAGAGATTGCTCTCTAAACACTTCTTCGCTACGGAGTAATTTCCTAGAAGTCGTTACACCGTCTTTTAGCCGGTGTAGCCCTTTGGGAAATCAAAAATATAATGACAAGGTGTTGAGACCTCTTATAGGAGGTTTCAGCACCTTTTTTTATGACGCTTGTTTTTAGCTAATCTGTACATTGGTTATTGTGTTGTGATATTTGATATTTTTAATGTTTATATATTGATATGGATAGAGAACAGATGAAGAAGATAGGCTTGATCGTTGCCTTCGCTTTATTGGCAGGTATCAGCTGCTGGGCGACAACGGAGTCTTTGCACTTGCTTTTACCAAGCTGGCCAAAGTTCTTTTGTTGGGTAGTAACTATTGCTTTCTTTATTATCGCTTCGTATGGAAGTAAGCTGATAATGGATAGCTTAAATATGAATATCTACCTTGAAAAGAGAAAGACACGAATGGTGTTAGGTATACTTTTGCTATTAGTTTTTTGGCTTTGTTTTAGTATGCCTACCAATACCCATACATTCTTTTATCGTGCTGCGATAAATGATGTTGTTTTGCTGGATGTGGCAAAGACTAAGAGTTACTTGCAAGACCTTGCTGATAATTCGTCGGTGAATAATAGGATCAAAGCGAATATTGAAAAAGTAGAGAGCGAGGTAAAAGCCTTGCAAATAGCTCTTGAAAATGAAATAGACAATAAAGCAAATGCTGGATTTGGGGATAGAGCTAAGGAGCATCTAAGAGGGTTAGCTCATGCACTTGGCGTGGCTGAGATACCTACACTTTCTGGAAGTGGCAATACTCCAGCAAAGCGTAAGGCGCTTAAGGAGCAATATAGTCAAATTATTCATAGCCTATTGGAGAATCGCATTGAAAAGATTAAAGTGCAAGGTATGGATAATCGTGTATCCTATTATCAGCCTGAGGCTAAAAGACTAGTAGAAGAGCTAAAAAAAGCGGAGGTGGCACTTGCTGAGGAAAAAGCAAAGGGCAATGTCAATCAAAAACTGATCTCTAATGTCGATGCTCTATTAGTACGATCCTATACCACTGTCAACAATTATTCTGATCTTATCAACATAAGTGATGAGGATAAAGAGGTTTATAAGTCTGGTGTGACTAGAACTCATAGGATGCTTAGTGTTGTTGAGGTCTGGAAGGATATATTTAATGGGAAGTTTACAGGACGAGAGGTCGTGTTGTGGATTCTATTATCTGTATTGGTGGATATCGCAGCCTTTGTATTCTTTAGTTTGGCAACAGCGAGAGATGATGAGTAGCAACTATTAAGATGATAAGATATGGCAATTGAAATACCAAATTTGAGCGATCCTTTTGATGAATTAACGGTTGAGGAGTATGATGGGGATAAGACCTCGGATACTACTGAGGTATCATACGAGACTGATCCAATGAAGATTCAGGTGGAGATTCCCGATCAAAAAACCCCTATCGTAGTGCTTTTTGGACCTCCTGCTTCTGGAAAGACCATGATGCTTATTCGCCTATCAAGGTGGTTGAGGAGGAATGGGTATAGCGTGGTGCCGAATAGACTTTTTAGACCAAACGACCCATTTTATACTAGAATGTGTGATGAGTTCAATAGTATGATTGACTCGCCTGAGGCGGCTGAGGGTACTAATATAGTGAGCTTTATGCTAGCAACGGTATCGAAGAATAGACAGCCAATTTGTCAGATATTAGAAGCACCAGGAGAGCACTTCCATAATAGCAAGAGGATTACCAACGAGTTCCCTCCCTATTTGAATCGTATTATCTCTAGCTCTAAAAATAGAAAGGTTTACCTGGTCCTTGCTGAGTCTGATGTCAAGCTAATGGGTGATGGAAGTAGCAGGGATCAATATGTGGAGAAGATACGGACGCTACGAAAGAAGGCAGTGCTTAGAGATAAGTTTATTGTGGTTCTCAATAAAGTTGATCTCTCTAGCTCCGTGCAATCAGGTGGAGTCTATGATGCAAGAATTGCAAAGAAAGAGGTGCGTGAGGCATATCCAGGTATCTTTGAGATCTTTAAGAATACGCACCCCATCACAAGCTTTTTCAAGCCTAGCTACGCCTCTTTTATAGCTTTTCAGTCGGGAACATTTAGTGAGTCCTCTGATGGTAATACTGTGATCTATGAGGAGTCGAATGATATCTATGCGAGCCGATTGTGGAAGATGATCCTAGAAAAGTGTAGATGATCTTATGAGTATTGAGGTATTTGTATTTGGGGCTAACAACGGAGCATTTTCCTTTCCGGATAAAGATGCTAGTTACTTTGAGACCACTTTTTATACCGATATAAAGGAGTTGCCAAAGAACACCCCTTTATTCGATGTCCGACTAAGGCAAATCGGTGACCAGCGCTGGGTAGACTATACGGTTTTGATATATGGACTTAAGGGTTCTCGTGATAATGATTATGTGGGCATTACCTGTCGATCAGCAATGCTATTTAAGGATCTAAATCAGATCTACGCAATAATGAATAGCTGTTTTGCGTCGTGCATAATTGGGACATTAGTAAAAAAGGACTTAAAAGAACTTGTAGGTGGGGCAAGCTTCGCCAAAGACATTCCACTAAGGATTGAGAAGAAAATAGTTGAGTTTATAACTTCCATGAGTATTACTGCTGAAGAGGATTTTATCAGGATCCCCAATAACACAAGAGAATCTAATGGTAAGCTACATAGATTGAGTACTATTGACCTACCACAGTGTGTGGATTATTCAAATGTCTTGTATGGTGGAGGAAGGCTATTGTTTTCAGACTCTTTTCCCTCCAAAAGAGAGAATGCTAATCTCAAAGAGTATGAGGAACAAGTGCGACAGATAAATAGCAAGCACCAAAGTAATCTAGATGAGCTAAAAAGAAACTATCAATCCAGCTTAGAAGAAGAAAGAGAGAGGTCTAGAGAAGTAGCTGAGGAGAATTTGGATCTTAAAGAAAAACTTGGAGCTATTCAAGAGATAGTAAGTGGCGAAAAACGGTTGGAAAATCAAAATAGGCTCTCTAATTCACGCACCATTCGGAAAAGTGGTAACAATAACTTTGATGATAAAAATCAAGTATCACAAACCTTAGGAAAGTCTTCTAAAGTAAAGAGAGGAGGTGAAGAGACCTCTAGCAAAGGGGGTACATTTTGTCTTTTTAAGCAGAACTGTGTCAGGTTTATCCCTTGGATCATCGTTGCTTTATTGCTGGGAGCGTTTATTGTCCTTTATTCTAATGGCAATGTCGTTTTTGGTAAGAAACGGCAGGAAATTGAAAAGGTTGATAGGGCTATTAATCAACAAGATAGTGTTGCTGTTTCAGAGGAGACAAAGCAATTAAAGTAGTTCTAATTACGTAGAAAGGAGATTCGTGAAGCGTTTATTTATTGTTATTCTATTGTCGCTAGCTCTTTCAGGTTGCAAGTGCTCATCGGATCATGACTCTTCTGACCAAGATGTTTATTTTGACTTCAGTTATGACTCAGATGGGGTTGATTCAGAAGAGTATTCCAATGATTACTCTTCGTACTATGGAGGGGATAAGGTGATTGTCCCATTCCGTTATGATGGTGGCGTTAAGACCATTCGGGTAACGGTTAATGGGTTACCTATGGATATGATCCTTGATACAGGAGCGAGTAGAAGTTGCATTTCTGCCGCAGAAGCACAATACTTGTACAATAAGGGGTTGTTGAGTAAATCTGATTTCCTCGGAACAGTTAATTCTCAGCTGGCAGATGGTACCATCGTTCAGGGTGTGGTGGTCAATTTAAGTAAGGTTGTTATTGAGGGGGATAAGTCGATCATTTGCCGAGATGTGAAGGCAGTGGTGGTAAATAATATGAGTGCCCCATTACTCTTGGGCAATGAAATCCTTGATCGGATGGCTTCTGTCAAGGTGCTCAATGACCAGTCGGTAGTCGAATTTACGTTACGATAATCCATAGCTTTATGAATGCTCAAATATCTGTATGGCGTAGATTTGATGATGGAACTATCTATGAGTATCCATTGGAGTCATTATACCTAACCGTATTCGCCAATCTTGGCAATATTTCGTATCTAGATACAGACACTCTTCACCTCTCTACCGAGAGAAGTGGAAATGTACTTTACTACTCCTTTTTCAAATGGGTCGAAGTCGGTTGTTGTGTGGGTATAACCATCGGGATAAATGGATATGCATTTAGAGACATTAGCAGCCTCTACACTTATATATCCTCTATGCTTGATGATGCGTGGATCAAGATGCTAAGAATAGATGGCGGTGAAAGTGAGGAGATACTCTCAATTCTCGTAAATGATATCAGAGTTAAACTCAATCTTTCTTCTCTGTTTCCAATATCTCCATTACCTCCAATAGATTACTCAATCCCAACCTCTTACTTCCGAGGTTTTATGTTTGAAAATAGTGAGCTCTCTGATATCATAGCCTCTATCAATAAAGGAGTGACTCATGTGGGATGGCCTATTACTGAGGCCAAAGCAGAAAAAGTAGAGGATAATAGAGAGAAAGAAGTTCCGCAAGCTAGCAATGATCCAAGCTCTGTGAAAGAAGTCGAGAAGGGTACAGAGATTAAGAGGAGTACTATTGGTTGGATATTATTGATATTATTGATGTTATACATCTCCTTTATTTTAATTCTATCTATTTCCGAACACTCTAGAAACTCATATTCTAAATCAAGTTCTGATACTAGCACCTATTCAACTCCTCAAAGATATAGGGGCTATAGCAATGATCAAGTAATTAGACTTGAAGATGAAATAGATCAAGATGATGACTACGACTCAGAATATGACTCAGACGACTAATCAATCTACAACTGGGATGACTACGATACAGATGATGACTATTATTTAGATGAAGACGAAGATGATAGTTCTTATTGGGATAGCTATTAAGAATATTACGCAAAGTTTGTCTGGCTGTAGGATGAGGGGGGAATTGATTTTAGTAGATAAAAAATAGTCTCAATCGCTGGGTGCGGTTGAGACTATATTGCTTTATGGGGCCTTTTATTAGAAGAGACTGTTGCACGAAGGCGATCTGCTGCGTTGCTTTCGGAATTCGGGCCTCGGTCACGTACGTAAGTACGCTCCCTTCAGCCCAGTGGGGCCTTGGTGACCTGCGTGCACCTTGCCCTCATCCTCAGGCCTTGCATCTCATCCTTCGTGCAAAGTCTCAGCACATTTGAAGCAAATGTGCGAGAATGGCACTTTGTGCAACATTCTCTATATGTGTATATGCAACCCCTTCGGGGTAGCGTGGTAGTGGGGATCTTCTCACCCAAGCTTCACCTTCAGGCTCGCTAACGCTCCCCTTCAGGGGGAAGCTTGGGTTAATAGTCCATGAAACCCCTTCGGGGTTTTCACTAATAAATACAGGGGTTACGCATTAGAAAGTTCACTCCGTATGGTTTTTAGCGGGGTGTCTATGAGTAAGGACCTCGGC
>NZ_KV820688.1:7857-23726 GCF_001815465.1 Porphyromonas sp. HMSC077F02
ATCCTAGAATGGGTTGTCCGACCCACAAGGGGTCAAATGGTGGGGGTGGGTCTGTTTTTGGCCCCCTAGTCATCGGCTCTACGAGCCCGACTAGGGGCTATGATCCGTCTGACCTCCCACGAGGGGAGGTCATTCATGGTAAGTCCTTTCTAATGCGTAACCCCTGGGTTAGACTATATTGATTTATAGGGGCCTTTAATTAGAAGGCGAATTGGAATTGGAGTCGGAGGGTGTGGCCTTTAGCTACTGGGAGCATCACCTGCTCAGTAGGGTGGGTGTAGCGGTACTGCATCTGTACGCGGCAATTGCCGTAGAACCATTTGTCTAGGCCTAATGTGGCGGTATATAGTTTGCCCGACTGGTCCATATCAGGCTGTAGATAGTCACCGCTGACTACTAGGTCGTAACGCTTGGGTAGATGAATGGCGGCTGTGAGGTAGGCACCCATGCTCTTAACATTTTTATCGCGGCCATACATATACTCTGTAGAGAGGCTAATCGGCTGGTAATTGGCAATAACGCCTGCACTGACACGGTGACGCATATAGCTTTCGCCCGCTTGGATTCCTTTGGCAGTACCCATAGCTACCTGTTTTCCACCAAGGTAGGAGGTATGTAGGCTAAGCCCCTCTATTGGTCGAATATAGAGAGAGCCTCCGAGTAGCTTCCCGAGGTTGAGGTCTGTGGCATTCATCCCTTGACCATTCATTGTTACGAATTTGTAGGAAACGATGTTTTTGAATAGATCGCCTGATAGCTCAATACCCATGTCACGACCTGCGGTACCGTAGTAAAGCGGGTCCATGCCTACACCAGCAAAGTAAACGGTAGGCATACTTCCGCCGATGGCAAGCGGATTGAGGAAAGGAGCGATTTGGTTTTCATGCCCAAAAGGAGTCTTAAACTGCCCAATCTTCACCTTTAGCTCAGGCATAAATGCGTACTGCATGTAGAGGTCCTTGAGCATCACTGGTTTATTAAATTGCACTGTGATACCCATGCTCCATTTGTCGGTAATCCGACCAAGTCCTAGGAGCTCTATCTTATTGATGCCATAGGTATTGTGCTTCTGGTCGTTGTCGTAATAGCCCCCTTCGCTATAGATTTGTCCGTATCCTTTGATTGTAATACGATTAGCAAAGCTCTCTTTCTGAGCCGATGCGGTACCTGCTACAAGGAGTAGTGCGGTAATAAGTAATGTAATTCTTTTCATGTTTCTTGTGATATAATAATGATGTTACTTGTCACTAGGCGAGAGCTCTTGCCAAGGGCAAAGGAGAAGCTCTAGTAGGTCGGTGAGTAGGAAGAGCAGAAATCCCGCAATACTCAGTATAGCTATCCCTCCATACATAGAGATGTAGTCAAAGCGCATCCAGGAGTCGATGATAAAGTAGCCCATCCCTTTGTCCGTACCGTAGGTCTCGGTGACGAAAAGCACCGAAATAGCTGTCCCGATCGCCACTCTTAGGGTAGAAAGGGTATCGGGAAGCGTTGCCGGTAGTAGTACGTGCCGGTAGACTTGCCAACTTGTAGCCCCTAAGGAGGTGGTGATAAGAAAACTCTCACGGGGGATATTGTAGAGACTGTCACGGATATTGACGATGATCTGAAAGAGGATGATCAGCACAATCATAGTGATCTTACCCCCGTCGCCCAATCCTGCAATCAGCATCACGATGGGGAGTAGTGCCAGCTTGGGAATAGGGTAGGCGAGATAGGTGAAGGCACTCATCACCCTCCCAAATCGGTGCCAGCGGTACATGGCGTAGGCCATACTCATCCCTAGTACAAAGGCGATCGGTAGTCCCAGAAGTACTCTATAAAGACTTGCCCACAGGTGTCGTCCCATCTCTTGCGAAAGGAGGGTGGGAAGGGCTTGATAGACCTTTAGAGGTGAAATGATAGCGGTACTGCTGAGGATGATTGATGCTACCCACCAAAGTAGATTGATGAGCAACAGTCCTACCACTGTACGGTAGAGTAGGGCCTTCAGTCGTTGACTACTTTTCATTCCTCAAGATCTCTTGTAAGATTTGCTCCGCATTCGGCAGATGGGTATCAGCTATCACCTCTCCTGGGGAGCCCCCTAGAATTATCACCCGATCCGTGAATCCCTCTATCTCTTGCGGATTGTGGCTCACCATTACTGTGGTAACCCCCAGCTCCTTTTGGAAAGCTTTGAATAGCTCCTTACTGCGAGTGGCAGTGGAGATATCAAGTGCTGAGAAAGGTTCGTCCATCAGAAGGAGGTCGGGCGACTGGACAAAGGCACGGGCAAGAGCTACCCTCTGCTTCTGTCCGCCCGATAGCTCGGAAGGGTAGCGATCAAGGAATGCTCTAATCTCTAGCCGATCCACGATACTCTGTAGCTCACCGATCCTTAGGCACTTTTTCCCTAAGGTGTGAGGGAGTAGAATATTCTCTCGTACCCGCTTCCACGGCAGTAGCCCATAGCTCTGAGGCACTAGTGCAATGGAGTGCTTCTTGGGATTGGGGGGCTCTCCATTGATCAGTACCTCGCCACTGTAGCCTTTGAGGATGCCGGAGAGGATGTTGAGTAGGGTCGACTTACCGCTGCCCGAGACCCCCGTGAGCCCTATCACCTCGCCCTCGGCAAGGGATAGGCTCACGCGGTTAAGGGCTTGGGTCACCCCTCCTCGGCCGTGATAGCTATAGGAGAGTTCTTTGATGGTGATCCTACTCACGATACACGATTACTCTGGCAAGTATTTGCTCGAAACGAGCCCCTTGATATCGTACTCTGCGGGAACCAGTTGCTTCGCTTGTAGCCATTGTAGGGTCTCGCTGAGGTCCTTCTCCGAAGGGAGCGTGGCGTGAGTATAGTTAGGAAGTACCACCTTATCCGCTAATTCTGCAGGTACTCCAGCATCATTGATCAGTACCTCCACCCACTCTTGGCGGTCGTGGCTATTGAGGTAATCCACGCCGAGGTTGTAGGCTTTGAGAAGGGCACGGATTGACTCCCCCTTTTCGGTCAACGCCTTCTCTGTGAACATGGTGCCAGTAACCGAGATGCCGAGGTCACGGGTAGAGGAGAGGGCTACGAAACCTTGAGCCTTAGAGATAGAGATGAAAGGGTCAGGGAAGACTGAGGCATCTATCTGCTTGGAGACCATCATCTCCATACGGAGAGGAATCTTATTAATCTCAGGCTTCTCTACATCAGCTTCGGCAAGTCCACCAGCCTCTAGCATCTTATCGGTGGCATACTCTATCACGGTATTGCGAGAGACAGAAACTTGTTTCCCTTTGAGGTCGGCAACGCTCTCCATTGTGGGCTGAGCCATCAACTCAAAGTAGCCGTCGTGTTTCACCACAATCGCCAAGGGAAGTCCTGCCGCCTGCTGTATCGCTGCGCCTGTATAGTCAATAACGGTGCCATCGAGCTGACCACTCCTAAAAGCGGCATCGCGGTCGTTGGCAGAGAAAAACTTTACGATCTCCAAGTCCAAGCCAAGGCTATCGGTATAGCCCATCTTCTCGGCAATTACGTAGGGAAGGTAGTCGAGCGACGACATCGCTCCCACCTTTAGCGGAGCCAGTGCGGTCTGCTCCTCCTTATTCTCCTTTTTACAACTGGGGAGTAGCAGTGCCATAACTGCCAATACCAATAATACTCTTTTCATAACGGTCATCATTTATAATAAAGATTCAACTTCTCTAAAAGCGTCTGCCTCCCGATCCTCTTCGGCATAAAAGGTAATCGGAAAGAGGGGTAGCTCCTCCAGTGCGTCATTGAGCGTCTCTTGAAACGCCCCAATGTTGCGGGTGTAGAAGCACCAGAGTCGTCGTCCCTCGCCTGTCACTTGGTAGGCGAGTAGAGCGAGGTTATTCTTCTCTAGTGCAGGGATAAGAGCCTCCTCTAGGCTATTCATCTGCTCCGCCACCTCCTCTGCAGGCATATCCGAGTTGTCGCCATTGTACTCCCAAGTGATATCTACTCGAATGGGGTATTTACCCGACTCTAGTGCTATAGGCATCTCACGCCGGATCTGTAGGAACTGAGCCTTCTCTTGATCCCTCTCTCCATTAATGATGATGGAGATCATCTCTTTACTAATTCGTGCCATTCTTTTTGCGTAATGATTTTTGATAAGCGGCCAATTCGAGCGAATTGATCACATTCTGCACCACTATATATAGGGTGGGGATAAAGGCTACCTTAGCATCAAGGAAAAGGATCGCGAGCCAGATAGCGAAGACGGTATTCTTCTGCCCGAGGGTTTGCCGACCATTGACTCGTCGCTCGCCAGTCAGTCGTGAGGCCTGACCTCCAACGTAGTAGAGTGCCAAGGTGGTGACGAGAGTGATGAGCGAAAGGAGTAGGGTGTACCTCGGGGTGAGGTGGTCATTAGTGAGGTAGGTGTGTATGGCGGTGGCAATCAGTATCATGATATTCACAGCCCATATCCAGAAGGTGAGGAAGCTGAAGTTCGCCAAGCGGTCGTGCCATTTGGGGGCAAAGTAACGTAGTGCCCATGCAACAATCAGTGGCAATACGAGCAAAGCCGAAACCTGTCCGAGTATGGTGAGCACGGTGCTCCAATAATTGGCTGCCATCTCGGGGTGAAGGAGACCGATCAGCACTGGTCCTATTAAGGCAATCGCCACATTGCTAAGGATCATATAACTGGTGACAAAGGCGATGCTTCCACCCAGCATTCCTGTAATCACCGAGGCAGCCGTGGCGGTAGGGGTGAGGATAATGAGTGCCACCCCCGTGGCTATGGTTACATCAAAAGGCTCAATTACTAGGAAAGCGATGATGCCTAAAAACCACTGGAGGGCAAAGAGCAAGGCGTGGGTGCGATTGAGCTTCATCTCCTTCGGACTCACCTTAGTGTAGGAGAGAAGTAGCATCAAAAATAGGGTATAGGTAGTCAGTGGGGCGAGGTGGTGTAGCCAGGGGTAGAATAGAGCTCCCAGCAACATGGCCCAAAGGAGGGCATAGTCTTTGATAATGCGAAGGGCGTTCATAATAGTTGCCTTGCGGTGAGTGGTTGAGGAAGTAATAGGTTGAAATGGTGTTGCCTAGCCAGAGCTTCCAATTCGCTAGGATTGAGTTGACCATTGAGATGCATTGGGGCAAGGTGGCGAATCGAGATAAGGCCAAGTAGCTCCCGAAGCCCCTTTAGATAATCTTTGCCTAGCCTCAGGTCGGTAGGGAACATCAAGAGATCTAGCTGGGTTACCTCTGCCGTTAGCCTTGTGAGCTCCGCCTGCCACGCAGCTTCGTACTGGCGGATATAGCGGTCATCGGCCTCTTCGTTCCAGTGCCAGTTGTTCAGGTCGCCAGCGTGGAAGAGGGACAGCCCCTCCACTTTACAGTAGAAACTACCGCCCACATCGGTACTACCAAAGGCTTTCACCCAAAGGTGGTTATCCTTGTAGCTCTCGCCAGTCTCTAGGAAATGCACCTTGCAGAGTTGATCAGAGGGTACCTTGTCCCTTAGTTCGCTGTGAAAGATATAGTGCAGTTCTCGCCCGCCAAACTCCTTGAAAATCGCAGGCGAATAGTGGTCGTGGTGAGAGTGTGTAGTGAGGATATAGAGCGGCTTCTCCGGTGCTTTTGAGAGAATCGTATGAGGATCGCCCTCGCCGAAGTAGTCGAAGAGGTAAAAGGCATTGCTACCCTCCACGAGGTAGCAACTATGCTGTATAAAGTAAAGTGTCATGGTTTCGTCCATTCTATTGCCTCTGTGGTATGGTGATTGACTTGGTCGATGATACAATTTGCCATCGTCAGAGAGTCGTTGGGGCACTCTATCAGAGTGAGCTGAAGCTTTGCGAACTGCTCTTTCAGATCGATACCGACTTCCCAAGAGGTCTCTAGGCAGTCGCAGACGAAGGAGGGGCAGATGACGGAGACGTGCTTCTTTCCCTCTTTCGCCAGTGCCTTCATACGGCTCTCTAGGGTCGGGGTTAGCCATCTATTGTGCCCAAATCGTGACTGGTAGCAGATCTCGTAGGAGAGGTTCATCGCCTTGAAGCGTGGGTGTGTGGTGACTAGTCGGGTAGTCTCGCCGCACTGGTAGGGATAGTCTTTCTGTGGAATACCGGCATAGGCTTTATTTTGATAAAGCGGTATGCCGTGATAGGAGAAGAGTAGGTGACCGTCGGGGGTAGCGAACCGCTCAATCTGATCCAGAAGTGCTTCAATATAGAGTGAATGGTTGAAGTAAGGTGCAACGCAGTGGAGGGCAAAGGGGTAGCTCCCTTGCTGATGAACTTCCACGGCATGTGCTACGGCACTCTCGTAGCTACTCATAGCGTAGTGAGGGAAAAGGGGAACGAGCACCACTTCGGTAAAGCCCTGAGTGGTGATTCGCTGGTATGCCTCTTCAAGGGAGCCACGGTTGTACCGCATCGCTACAAAAGTGGCGATGCCACTTTCGCTCTCTATGCGAGTGCCCAATGCCTCGGTGAGTATCTGGAGAGGCGATCCCTCTGGCCGCCATATTTGGGCATATTTGTCTCTGGACTTGGGAGCTCGTGAAGGGGCAATGATGCCGTGCACTAGTATATTTCTAAAGGGTTGGGGCAACCCAATTATTCGCCGATCGGTGAGAAAGTCGGTGAGATAGTTGCGTACCTCTTTGGTCTCTAAGCTCTTTGGTGAACCGGTATTGATGAGTAGGATGGCACGCATATTGGCAGATTTACTTTTTACGCCCATAGTCGGCCGGTATCTCTCCCCATAGCTCAGTCTCCCACTTGAGGAGGGTAAACATAGAGAGGTCATTATTATGGAGCCAATTAACTGCCCGCTGTAGTACATGGTAGAGCTCTTGTGTCTCGGGAGTAAGCGGAAGCTTTGAATTGGGTTGCTTCTTACGAATCCACGCCTGTGCGGTGAGACTATCGGTGTAGATCGGCACGAAGTAATTATTTTGCTTCATCCACGCCATAGCGTGTACAATGGCTAGGAACTCACCTATATTGTTGGTGCCAACAGGGTAGACCTTGCTACTGAATAGTGGATCCTTGGTCTCAACCCAGACACCTCGGTACTCCATCGGTCCGGGATTGCCACTGGTGGCAGCATCTACCGATAGTGCAGTGAGGTCGATCTCGTGGCTACGGTCCAATATCCTTGGCTCCCCTTCGCCTTGGAGGGCATAGGGGTTTTGGAAAAGGGCTTCCGCCTGCTCGCGAGTGATCTCTTTGAAACTCTTGAATTTTGGTCGAGAAAAGTGACGCACTTGTGCTTGGCACTCCTCCCACGACTCGTAGATGCCAGGTTGGTGCCCTTCCCAAACGATGTAGTACTTATTGCCCATAAATTACCGCTTCTCTTGTGAAATGAATACGATGGCGATACCCTCAGAGTAGAGCTTTACTATAGGACTAGTGACCTGATTGAGGGTCGCTTGCCAAAGGGCTGTGAAGACCCTTTGCTCGAAAGGATAGGCAACGCCACTGGCACTCATCGGTAGCTCCTTTGTGGCGAAGAGGGAAAGCTCCCGCCCCACTTCTGTCTCTAATAGGCAATCGCCTTGAAAAGGGATGAGCCAGCCGTGAGGGCTATAAGCACACACTTCGGCTCCCATCTTGTAATACTCGGGGAGTAGAAAAATATTGCCCACCGAGTGATCCTCTCGCCGACCTGTAGCTCCGATAATGGCGATCTTTTTCCACCCCTTGTCAAAGGCAAAGGTGACGCCCTTGGTGAGGTCGTTGGTCTCTTGATCGGCGATCTTGGTAAAGGGTACGCCCGCCCGCTTCAGCTCCTCTTCATTCACTGAGTCTCCGTCACCTACCACGGCATCGGGCTTGCGTGTAGTAAGCTCTAAATAACGTCGGAGAGCACCGTCGCAGACCACTACGTGATGGGCTACCTGCAAGAGCCTTAGCGTCTCCTCATCATGGTGAAGGTCGCCATTTGCTACCACTACGACTTCGGGTGTGTATGGACTATTGAGGTTGATTTGCATCGTGCTGAAGCTTTAGTAGTTTACGCCAATTAAAATACCCCACCACCGAAATCACGGTGTAGAGGGTAAAGAATAAGCCAGTGATCGTGTAAGATTGTAGAAAGTAAAGGGTACAATAGATCGCATTCGACGAGATCCAGCAATACCAGCTCTCAATATACTTCTTTCCCAAAAGCCACATGCCATAGAAGCTAATAGCGGTAGCGGCGGCATCAAAAGCGGGAAAAGGGCTCCCCATATAGTACTCAAATAGAGGCCATAATCCCAGAAAAAGCAAGGCTACTAGGCCTAAAGTCCAGAGATACCGCTCGGGTAGATGGGAGATGGGGAGTTCCTTTGTCTCTCCATCTTTGCGGTGCTTGAGCCACTCACGCCAGCCCCAAACACAGGCGATGATGTAGTAGATATTGACCAGCACATTGCCGTACACCTCACTTTGCCATGAGATATAGATGTAGAAGAGGGGTAGCACGATGCCGACTGGCCAGAGCCAGACACTCGCCTTCATCTCTAGCCATACATAGAGGATACCAATGGTGGCTGCTACCAATTCTATTATTTGCATCAATTCCATAGAGCTCTCCTAAGGTTACAAAGGTACCAAATATATAGTGGGCTAGAGAATTTGCTCAATATACTCCAGCAGCTGCTCCCGCCCCTCACCACTCTCCGAAGAGGTGACAAATAGTGGGGGAAGCTCCTCCCAACTCTTGAGTAGCTCCTCCTGATAGGCCATGAGACTCATCTTTGCAGCCGACTTAGAGAGTTTATCGGCCTTCGTGAAGACAATAGAGAAAGGAACGCCCGTCTCGCCCATCTCATTAATGAAGTCGACATCTATCTTCATCGGTTTATGGCGGATATCCACCAGTACAAAGAGATTGACCATCTCCTCTCGCTGATGGATATAATCCTCAATCATCTTTTTGAAGCCACTCCTCTGCCCCTTGCCCACCCGAGCATAACCATAGCCAGGAAGGTCGACAATATAAAAGGAATCATTAATGAGAAAGTGGTTGATGAGCTGCGTCTTACCAGGTGTTTGGGAGGTTTTGGCTAGGCCTTTCACCCCCGTGAGTAGGTTGATGAGCGAAGACTTCCCCACGTTGGAGCGCCCGATAAAAGCTATCTCGGGTATTCCTTCCTTGGGGCATTCACTTAGCTTGCTACTACTGGTGATAAATTGTGCTTTATTGATTTCCATACTTACTTAAATCGCTCTTTGATATCTGCTGTCCATCCATAAAAACCGCTCGCCGCTTGGTGTAGCAGGTCGAGCATAGACTTATTGTAGCTCTCCTCCTTCCTACTGACCACCTGAAGAGAAGCGGGGCAGACCTCGATCTCTAGTCGGTCGGTCTTGTGCTTCGGCTCTCCATCAATGTGGTAATTGACCCTGTTGGGTGTCTCAATGAGGATATGCTTTCCTTTGTAGAGGGTGGCGTACTCATTCCTATCAATCCCCTTGGTAAATAACTGCATAGCTATTTTAGTCGCCTCAATATGAGGGAAGGGCTTGAGAATCGTGAGGTCCAGTACTCCATCCGTTAGGCTAGCATTGGGTGCAATGTAGGCATTATTGCCATACTGAGAGGCGTTGCCAATAGCAATGAGAAAGGCGGTTGCTGTCACCTCCTTACCATCGATGAGCAGGTGGTAGTCATTGGGGTGGTAGTTGAAGTATTCGCTTACCGCTTCCTTAGCGTAAGTGGTGAGTCCTCTAGCGTCGCTTTTGGCAAACTCCTTAGATATCTTCCCGTCGAAGCCGATACCACAAGTAACGAAAAAAGGGTCTCCATTGGCGGTGCAGGTATCCATCGTCATCACATTATTCTCAAGCAACACCTTCGTTGCTTCACTGGTGTCCAAAGGGATTTGTAGCTCACGTGCCAATCCGTTACCACTCCCATTAGGGATGATACCGAGCACCTTATCCGAATGAGTCAAGGCACGTGCTACCTCATTCACAGTGCCGTCTCCGCCTATTGCCACAATTACATCGTAGTCGCTATCCAGAGCCTTGAGTGCCAGTTCGTAACCATGTCCTTCATACTCCGTAGTGAGTAAACTGGCGGAATGTCCTGCAGTCTCTATCCGCTCCAATGCTTTTTGGTGGATAGAGGTTTGGCCCTTCTTAGGACCAGAAATAGGATTAGCTATGAGTAGATATTTCATTTCTTATTCGCTTGCAAAAGTAGGGTGGTTGGGATCTTGTGGATAATCTCAGGGTCCTCAGTGCGTAGCTCTTGCCATAGGTGGTAAGGCATCAGTAGGAGGTCGCAAGAGGACTTGATCTCCTCCAACTCTGCCTGCCCAGCTTGGTACTGCTTAATAGTTGCCTCGGTCGTTTGAGTAATGGTCTCTACCAAACTCCTAAAGCCCTCCTCTTTTTGATCCGAAAGAATGGCAATCTGCTTTGCCTGTTGCTCCAGACCACGATCTATTACCACACCGATGGCACAGTGAGGGATCCTCACGAAGTCCTCTGTATGGTCCTCAAATAGATTGTGGAGATTAAAGAAGTTGATGGTCTGAGAGAAGATTTTTGAAAAGCTACGACCAAACTTGAGATGCCGCTCCCGCATCGCCTTATCCTCGGGGTTGGCAGAGAGCTCTAGTCCAGCACCCACCAGTAGTAGGTCGGTTCCCTTTACCCTCGTCGCCTTGGCGATAGAGTGAAGCGGGTCATCCGTCACCTCATAATACTCCTCCACCCCGTATCCCGATGCATCGGCATGCGACTGAATAGGGGCGAAGTTTTGGCTCCGATATAGCTCGGCATCGCTCTTACTGGTATCACTTCCCACCGTGAGGTGTAGCCCCACCAATTCCACAGACTCCTCTGGCTTGGCAAATAGGCTCTCCACGATATGGAGCATCGTCAGCCCCATCTTACTTCTCGCAAAAGAGAAGAGGATATGGAAGTGCTGGCGATCGGCTCTTGTGGCACGCTTGGCCCATATTTTGTTGGTCAAGTTGATCACAGGGGTAGTCATAAAGGTGGTGACCAAGGTCATAATCACCAGCATCGCATAGATAACTGGCGAAAGGATACCCAGCTCTAGTCCCATAGAGAGAATCACCAGCTCCATCAGCCCACGTGTATTCATCAAAATACCCATATAAAGGCTATCGTGTGGCGTCTCGCCCACCACCCTACAGGCGGAGTAGGTGCCGCCAATCTTGCCAAAAATTGCCACGAGGGTTATCAGACCCGTAATCCACCAGTGGGTGGAGGTATTGAGCAAACCAATCTCCGTAGAGAGCCCACTTGATACAAAGAATAGAGGCAGGAATATCGCCAAGGCAACATCCTCAATCTTCTCCGTGAGCATATGCCGGAAATTGAGGTTGTCGGGCATCACCACTCCCGCAATAAAAGCACCGAAAAGGGCGTGTAGCCCCAGTACCTCCGTTACGTAGGCCGAGATAAGTAGAAGGGTAAAGGAGAGTGCTACCACTCCCTTTCCAGCCACCTCCTTCGTCTGATAGGTAGCTCCAATCATACCGAAAAGCGGGCGAACCACCCCAAACATAATCGCCATATAGACCCCTGCAAAGAGGATGGTAAAGAGGGCACTAAGTGCCGACCCAGCCTGTGCAATTGCCATGATTACCGCTAGTAGGCACCACGCCGTAATATCGCCATTCGCCGCACTCGCCATAGAGAGGATCCCTAGGCGAGATTGCATCTTACCCTGCTCTTGGATAATCCTTGCCAGCACAGGGAAAGCGGTCACACTCAGGGTGATACCCACGAAGAGGGCAAAGGTAAGCACCGTGGCATCGGCACCGCTATACTCCTCATAGAGAAATACCGCCAAGATAGCACCCAGTATAAAAGGGGCCACAATCCCCGAGTGGGCAATCACAAAGCTCTGCCGGAGTTGCTTCTTGATCTCCTCCAGATTGAGCTCCATCCCTATCACAAACATAAAGAGGATCAGACCAAACTGACTCAGCAATGAGATGTTGTGCAGACTCTCTTGTGGAAACAGGAAGTTGAAACCCTCCGGCCATAGCCACCCCACCACCGAGGGGCCTAAGATGATACCCGCCAATATCTCGCCAATCACCGAGGGCTGCCCCATCTTGGTAAAGAGCCACGCCACTAAGCGGGCGAATATCAAGATCACAATCACCTGCAAGAGCAGTAGCCCAAAGGTAGAGGTCACATGCCCATGTAGGATATCGGTAAATATCCCAAAGGCCTCCCCAAGTGAGACCTTGCCAGTAGGCTCCGCGTGAGGGTCGGGTAGTTGTGACAGTATGCCTACTACGATCACCCCTGCGATAAGGATGGCGATGTAGTAGAGCAGATCCTTCTGTTTATACCACTTTCGGCTCATAATGGTTCAATGATTCTGTAAATAATCGAGACGCCCTTTGTACGATGGTAGAATACCCAGGCACTGCCTCATCAGGTAGTCTCTACTTTTACTCAAATCTTTATGGCTCGATAGCTCATCGGGCATAATAGGGGCACCGATGTAGACCTCTATTTCCTCTCCCTTCTTATTAAATAACTCCCTTGGGATCAGTATTGAAGCAGTATCATACCCCCACCGCTCACCAAAGCGGTAGTATCGGCGAGAGTTGTTCCCCTCAAACATAATGGGGAGAACCGGAATACCCGCCCGCTTCATGATTCGGACATTATTGAGCTTCCACGGTATCTCCATAGGCTGTCCATACCGCTTTTGGTAGTGAGGCAATCCTCCCGCCGGAAACATTCCCACAGGGTGCCCACCCTGCACTCTATCCGCCACCATTCGTAGTCCGGAGATATTCTTTTGTGGGTCGTGCTCACGGTCTTTCATGATCGGTTTTACCGGTATCCAATACTCACTGAGAGCCGAAATCTTATTCAGCATCCCATTCACCAGCACCATAAAGTCCTCCCGCTCTCGTAGCATAATATCCAGCAATATCAGCCCGTCCAACCCGCCAAAAGGGTGGTTGGAGACGGTGAAGAAAGCCCCCATCTCTTTAAGTGCCTTAAGGTGCTCCCCGCCGTGAATCGTGTAAGAGACATTCACCCTCGGGTCTTGGAGCACAGCGGTTGTTAGCTCCGTTCCCCTCAGGTGCGTATAGTCGGAGTGCACCTCATTGAGTTCAGATACCCGAAGTGCCTTCATCAGCCCTACACCAGTAAGTCGCCCTATCTTACTTCCGAAGAAAGGGTGTACCTCATCTCTTAGATCCTCCACACTGAGGATCGGTGAAGCCGCTTTAGAATGCCCACTCCTTGATGCCCTAATTCTCGTCACGCCCCTAAGCTTTTATTTATAGTTCGTCATCACTCTTAGAGAGGTCTAGGCGCACATTGTCCTTACCCCTCTCTACATACTTCTTCTGTAGAGGGTTGGCTGTAGCCTCCTGATACCTTGCCCTATTCCTATAAATATCAATCGCTCTATAAATGGCATTGCGGAAAGAAGCCTCATTCGCCACCCCCTTACCACAAATATCAAAGGCGGTACCGTGGTCGGGCGAAGTGCGGATAATTGGCAGACCCGTAGTGATATTCACTCCTTCATCCATCGCTAGAAGCTTAAAAGGCAGAAGCCCCTGATCGTGATACATCGAGAGTACCGCATCAAACTTACGGTAGTGCCCACTGCCCCAGAAGCCATCTGCAGCAAAAGGGCCAAACGCCTGTATCCCCTCTTGCCATGCCTCCTCCACAGCTGGAGTAATCACCTCTACCTCCTCCTTGCCCAGGAGCCCATTTTCCCCAGCATGAGGGTTGAGCCCCATCACAGCGATCCTAGGCTTTTCAATGCCAAAGTCTTGCTGTAGTGTCCTCTCAAGCTGCTTTAGTCCGCTCTTGATGCCCTCCTTGGTGATGAAGGTAGCGACCTTGCTGAGTGGCTCATGGATCGTGAGTAGGGCCACACGGATCTCCTCTGCCACAAAGAGCATCATCGGCTGGTGACTCTCCTTAAAAGGCTCTGCAAAAAAGCCAGTATGCCCTACAAACGGAAAGGCCTCAGAGGTCATCACCTCCTTGCAGATAGGTGCCGTCACCACTGCAGCAATCTCCTCCTTGAGTAGCTCCTCACGCGCCATCATTAGTGCCTTCGCTGCCAGCTGACCCGCCGTGGCACTCGGTCTGCCATGTTGCACCAGAGCTTCTCTGCCCCCTTCATTCACCTCAATCAGGTTGATCTCCCCCTCCACCGCCTCACTCGCCGACTGAATCAAGCGAGTGCGCGCTGTGAGTTGGATCCCCAGCCCCTTTTTATAATAATTCCACGCCGGCAGGGTGCCATAGACAATTGGGGTAAATAGCTCCAAGCACCGCTCGTCGGCAAGCGTCTTAAGGATCACCTCATACCCGATACCATTAAAGTCGCCGTGGGTGATCCCAATTTTTATAGGTTCATTCATTCGTCGTTACTCATTTATATAGTGATTCAAAAGGGGAAGGGTGGAGGGGGCGGGTAGAGGAAGAGGGGCAGATCGTCATTCTTTGGTGGAGGCAGCAGAATGAATGAGATGCCAGGCGCTGAGGGCAAGGTGCACGTAGGGCACCAGGCACACACAAAAGGATGAGGCTGAAGGGAGCGTACTCACGTACGTGACCTAGGCGAATTCCGAAAGCAACGCAGCAGATCGTCATTCTGCTGCCTCCAGAGTATAAAGCTGTGACTCTGCTAGCAACATCAAGTTTTTCTTCGGTCCACCTGGGTAGTAAACCACCACCTCCACTACCAAAACCCGCTTATTGGCTTCGTCTTTAATAGCGTGTAGCACAAAAGGGCCACCCATCATATCCCCCACCATCGCCCAAAGACCACGCACCTCCGTCCGAGGAATGCCATTCGCCTCCACATGGCGAACCACCTGAGGTACCCGATGCTCCGTACTCATGTATGAGCCCTCGTGAGCACCTGCTACATTTTGTTGCAGTACACTATCTCTAGCGGCAATAATCCTATCCAGCTCTAGGCTCTGAGGTCCTTCATAGGGATAGGTGAAGGCAAAGAAGTCGGTCCGACCTTTCACCCCCTGATCCGATGCCCAAAGGAAGTGATCTCCCGTATGAGTGTATTCCAAATCGGTATTGACGCGAATGGTCCAACCCCCGATCTGCTCCTTCATCAGCTTTGCCACCTCGCTAGAGTAGGTTTGGTCAAAGGCGTGGCTCAGCCGTACCAACTCCTCCTTGTAAATCATATCGGCTATCGACTTCCCTTTCAAGCGCAAAAGTCGGTAGATCGACTCAAGGCTCTCCGCTCTAGCATGGATCAGTAGCTGTCCGCCTGCAAACTGATCGCGACTAATCCCGATAGAAGGACCAGTATACCGCTCCTCATCAATGGTAATGTAGAGGATATTCCTGAGCGACTTAAACATCTGCGAGAAGTCTCGCTCCCCTGTTATCATCACTGTGAGCAACTGCTCATTTTGTGGGAGCACCATCATCGGCATGCTGAGCGCTTGCTTCACGCTATCCCTTAGAGCTTCAGTGTCGTAACCATCGGGAAGCACCACCACCATCTCCAGTGGCTTACCAGTAGCTCCAAATAGACCACCCCCCTTACTGCTCCCCTTTCCACTGCAGGAGAAGAGCAGAGGCAGAGCCATCAACAAACATAGTAACCCACTCAAGGGTACATATCTATCCACCAATTGTTTCATTGCATTCATCAAGCTGATACACATTATATAATATATAGGCAAAGCAAGAGATGCTTAATACGCCTACACCACTATTAGACACAAATATACCAAAAAGCAAATATAAAGCCACCCCACCATCGCAATTTCGCAGGGGTTGCGCATTAGAAGTTAATGACCCTATAAAATATGAGAAAGCAGTGGCTCAAAAAGCCCATTTATAACGAACTGATATTCAACAGCATATAAAATCAAAAATTGAGTTGCAACTAAGCGATCGGCGAGTTG
>NZ_KV820688.1:23826-67968 GCF_001815465.1 Porphyromonas sp. HMSC077F02
GATTTGTCCTTGGAGGTTAGTTATGCACTCCGTGCAACAGCCTCCTTTTCCATAGATGCCCCGATAATTTCCACTCACAAGACTATTCTAATGCGTAACCCATGGCGTAACCTCTGCACAATTTCGGCAGGGGTGACGCTTTCTCAGATAAAGATAAACGCCTCCATAAATGGGCTAGCGTAGTAGAGCAAAAGTGGAGATGCAACTAACCGATTGCTTAGTTGCATCTCGACTAGTGCCCTTGTATGGTGTTGGATTTCAGTTGATTGTAAAGAGACTGTTGCACGAAGGCGATCTGCTGCGTTGCTTTCGGAATTCGGGCCTCGGTCACGTACGTAAGTACGCTCCCTTCGTCCTCATCCTCAGCGCCTTGCATCTCATCCTTAGTGCAAAGTCTCAGCACATTTGAAGCAAATGTGCGAGAATGGCACTTTGTGCAACATTCTCTATAAAGGGGCATTTTTGCTGTTTTACTCAGCGAGCTTTTCACCTAGTATGGGGAGGTGGAGTTTGTGGTCGGCTGGTGTATTGGCTCCTTGTGAGATTGGTGTAAAATAGGTATCTTTGGGGATATAAGATAAGTTGTGTAGAGAAGGATGAAAAGAAACCTATTGATATTGGTGCTCTTGGTATGGAGTGTGGGCTTGGTGGCAGAGGAGCCACCTACGAGGCCACTCTCTCCGTACGACCAAGCGGTGGTCGCCTATCGTGAGGGCCGTTATGCCGATGTGGAACATTGGTACCATTCTCTTTCACGTAGAGATCAACGCCGTGCGGAGACTCTGAGGCTGGCAACGCTCTCGGCGATCAATGATTACCGGTTGGAGACGGCTCGGGAGCGACTGGAGCAGTATGAAGGGCTTCGGCTGAGAGGGGAGGAGGAGCGTGCCAAGCGTGGCGAGGGAGTGGCGCATCTGGAGCTGGTGGAGCGATTGCTCTCCAATAGCCGTGTGGTGGCGACACTAGATACCCTTGTGGCACCTCGTGCAGAGATTTGGAAGCGTTTGCAACGTGAGACAAGCTATCTCGGTGAGGTGCAAGAGGATGCCTATCTTTCGCCTGATGGGAAGAGCCGTTGGCAGGTGGGGAGTGATGCGGATAGTGTGCCCCTCTTTTATATCTATCATCAATTGGGTGATGGGCGTTGGGACGAGGCAAACCCCGAAGTGGTCAGGGTGAATGGACTTCCTGAGGGGTGCCAAATTAGCTATCCCTTTGTGGGGAGTGACGGTACTACGATTTACTTCTCCTTGGAAGAGGAAAAAGGGGAGGTCCCTCAACATACTTTAGGCGGTAAGGACCTCTATGTGAGTCGGTACGACCGAGCACAAGGGGTGCTTTTGGTGCCTACGCAACTGATGCTGCCTTTCAATAGTCCGATGGATGACTTCTGCTACATTGTGGATGAGGAGCAGGACGTAGGCTGGATGGTGAGTGGCCGAGAGGCGTGGGGGGATAGCCTCCGTCTGTGGTGCTTTGCCCCTAGCACGTTGGCTCGCTACGAGGGGGAGAATCTCCGTGAAGTGGCGAGGTGGCTGACCCCTGAATTGAAGCCCCGTAAGCGAGGAAATATAGTTGCTAGTCCAGCTCTAAGGAACCGTGAGGAGCCGCTCTTTTGGGTGGGAGACGATGCGATCTATAAGCAGAGGTTGCAAGGGTCTCGGGTACCGGAGGGATTGGTAGCAGAGTACCTGAAGGTGCAGGAGCTTTTGAAGGAGTGTGAGGCCTCTTTGGAGGCGTTAAGACTACAGCTGGGTGGGGGTGGAACCGCGACTCAGTTGAAGGAAGAAGTGCTTTCGCTGGAGAAGGAGAGTGAGGGGTATCGGACTCGGCTTTTTACACTTCGTAATGAGATCATTCGGCTTTGGAGGGGTGGTGAGTGATGAATGGATATTAAACTACTTAAGAGCTATAAATTATGATGTTGACGTTCTTGGTCATTTTGGTAGCTGTGGTGACGGCAGCACTGGTGCTAGCGGAGATTTTCTTTATCCCAGGGCTGGGACTTATGGGCATCATAGGTGCAGGAGGATTTATCGCTATGGAGTACTTCTTATTTGCAGAGGGTATGGTGAGTATGGCCATTTTCTATGCACTGCTCTCGGTGGTACTCTTTGTGGTTGGGTTTTACCTGCTGAGCCGCAACAAATTTATCCAAAAGGTGGCTCTTAAGGATTCGGTTGATGAGGTGGCGGTAAAGCTTCCTGAGGGGGTGGAGCGTGGTGCCTATGGGGTGGCGGAGAGCCGGCTAGCCCTTGTGGGTACTATCCGCCTTGGGGGTGAGACCCTAGTAGAGGCGGAGTCGGAGGAGGGTTTTATCGATGAGGGGGAGCCGATAGTTATATCTGATATTCGGAATAATAAGGTCTTTGTAAAACGAAATAATAAAGAGCAAAAGTTATGAATCCAATTTCTCCAAGTCTGATAGGGATAGTGATAGCTATAGTAATAGCCCTGATCCTTATCGCTCTATTCCTGAGATACTTCCCGATCCTATTGTGGGTATCGACACGTGCCTCGGGAGTGCGTATCTCGCTATTACAACTCTTCTTGATGCGTATCCGTAATGTGCCACCTCATGTGATCGCTAAGGCGATGGTGGAGGCACACAAGGCGGGACTCGACCTGACGCGTGATGAGCTGGAAGCGCACTACCTCGCTGGTGGCCATGTGGAGCAGGTGGTGCATGCCCTTGTTTCTGCCAATAAGGCCAATATTGACCTCTCCTTTAAGATGGCGGCGGCGATTGACCTTGCAGGTAGAGATGTATTTAATGCAGTGCAGATGTCGGTGAATCCTAAGGTGATCGATACTCCTCCTGTAACCGCTGTGGCAAAGGATGGTATCCAATTGATCGCCAAAGCACGTGTGACGGTACGTGCCAATATACAGCGACTGGTGGGAGGAGCTGGTGAAGAGACGATTCTCGCCCGTGTAGGTGAAGGTATTGTGAGCTCTATCGGTTCGAGCGAACGGCATACGGTAGTGCTAGAGAACCCCGATTCTATCAGTAAGCTGGTGCTTCGGAAAGGACTAGATGCTGGTACCGCCTTTGAGATCCTCTCTATTGATATTGCCGATATTGACATTGGTAGAAACATCGGTGCGGTACTGCAGATGGATCAGGCTCAGGCCGATAAGAATATCGCCCAAGCTAAGGCCGAGGAGCGCCGTGCAATGGCGGTGGCTCAGGAGCAGGAGATGCGGGCTTTGGCTCAGCAGGCTCGTGCTAAGGTGATTGAGGCTGAGGCGGAGGTACCTCTCGCCATGGCGGAGGCGTTCCGTAGTGGTAACCTAGGGATTATGGATTACTACAAGATGAAGAATATCGAGGCGGATACCTCGATGCGTGAAGCAATTGCTGGTCCTACGGGCAATGAAAAGGAGCATAAGCCTATGGGAGCTATTGACGAAGATAAGAAGAAGAAATGATGAACTTGGTGCTGGAAGTTACCCTTGCCAAGCACCTATTAAATAAAGTATTATGAGTAAATTTATTATACCAGAGTCGGAATTGATCATCAATAATGATGGCACTATTTTCCATCTCCATTTGCGTCCTGAGGATATCTCGGATAAGTTAGTGATTTGTGGTGACCCCTCGAGAGTGGATATGATTGCTTCGCACTTTGATAGTGTGGAGGTCAATGTCTCTAGCCGTGAGTTTCACGCCATCACTGGTACCTATAAGGGGAAGCGGATCACTGCCCTTTCGCACGGTATCGGAAGTGATAACATCGAGATTGTGCTGAATGAGCTAGATGCACTTGCCAATATTGATTTCAAAACGCGTACTGCCAAGGATGAGCATAAGGAGCTTACGATTGTGCGAGTTGGTACTTCGGGAGGTTTGCAAGACTTTGCCCCTATCGGCTCTTTTGTAGCTGCCAATTATGCGATTGGCTTTGATGGGGTATTGCACTTCTATGCCGATCGGGATAAGGTGTGTGATAAGCCTTTTGAAGCGGAACTGATGAAGCAATTGGAGTGGCAGATTGATGGGCTGAAGCCTTATGCTGTCCCAGCGCCAAAGGATATGATTGAGCAGTTTGTGACCCCAGGTGGTGTAGTGCCAGGAGCAACGATTGCTTGTAATGGTTTCTATGCACCACAAGGTCGTCGCCTTCGTGGTCAACTAGCGGATCCTAAGCTCAATGAGAAGATCATCAACTTTGAGCACAATGGGGTGAAGCTGACCAACTTCGAGATGGAGAGCTCGGCATTGGCGGGTTTAGGTGCTGTCCTAGGGCACCGAGTGCTGACTATCTGTACGATTATTGCTGGTCGTAAGAGCGAGACGATGAATACCGAGTACAAGGGCACCATTGAGGGCCTAGTACAGCTAGTGCTTGACCGTATCTAAAGCGACTAAAGGTACTATATAATAGAATCCCCGACCTATCCTATGATGGGTCGGGGTTTCTTATGAATGCTGTTCGCTAGTTAGAACTCGCTCGTGAAGTGGAAGGTGATATCGGGGAACTCCTCCTTCGCCATATTTAGTAGATAGGCACTATCGGCAAGGTAGACATCGCGTCCTTGCGTGTCCACCGCCATATACTGCATCTTGCGTTTCTTAAACTCCTCAAGCACTTCGGGTTTGTCGCAAGAGAGCCAGCACGCTTTGTAGAGGTTGATTGGCTCCCAACGACAGCTCGCTTGGTACTCGTGGAGTAGTCGGTACTGAATCACTTCGAACTGCAATTGCCCTACGGTACCTACAATACGGCGACCGTTGAAGGCGTTGGTAAACATCTGTGCTACCCCTTCGTCCATCAGCTGAGTCAGTCCCTTCTGAAGTTGCTTCTGCTTTTGTGGGTCGGCATTCTCAATGTACTTAAACATCTCTGGTGAGAAGCTAGGCAGTCCCTTGAAGTGGAGCACCTCCCCCGAAGTGAGGGTGTCGCCAATCTTGAAGTTGCCAGTATCGGGAAGACCTACAATATCCCCCGCAAAGGCATCATCAACGATCTCCTTTTTCTGTGCCATAAATGCGGTGGGCGAGCTAAAGCGCATCTGCTTTTTGTGCCTTACGTGGGTGTAGTACTTATTCCGTTCAAACTTACCCGAGCAGACCTTTACAAAGGCGATACAACTGCGGTGGTTGGGGTCCATATTGGCATGTATCTTAAAGATAAAGCCGGTGAAGGGCTCCTCATAAGGGTCTACCAATCGCTCTTCAGCTTTGGTAGCTCGTGGAGAAGGGGCGATACGTACAAAGGTATCCAGCAGCTCTTTCACACCAAAGTTGTTGAGTGCTGAGCCAAAGAAGACAGGTGCAAGAGAGGCCTCTAGATACTCCTGCTCATTGAGTTCTGGGTAGACTCCCTCGATGACCTCAAGGTCATTTTTCAATCGCTTTGCCTGTGCTTCGCTCAGGTGGTTGAGCAGTTCGGGTGAGTCGATATCTACCTCTATACGCTCCGAGACATGCGACTTATCGGCGCCCGAGAAGAGTTCTAGCTCCTTGTCATAGATGTTGTAGACTCCTTTGAAGCGGTCACCCGAATCGATAGGCCAGGTGAGTGGGGTGGTGGCGATCTGCAACTCTTGCTCTACCTCGTCGAGTAGGTCGAAGGGGTCTTGCGACTCACGGTCCATCTTATTCACAAAGACAATCACGGGCGTCTTACGCATACGGCAGACCTCCATCAGTCTCTTAGTCTGTAGCTCCACACCTCTTGCACCGTCAATCACGATAATTACCGAGTCCACGGCAGTCAGCGTGCGATAGGTATCCTCGGCAAAGTCTTGGTGACCAGGGGTATCTAGGATATTTACCTTGTACCCTTCGTATTCAAAGCCCATCACAGAGGTGGCCACAGAGATGCCTCTCTGCTTCTCAATCTCCATCCAGTCGGAGGTGGCCGACTTGCGTATCTTATTGCTCTTCACCGCCCCTGCTACGTGTATCGCTCCTCCGAAGAGCAGTAGCTTCTCGGTGAGTGTCGTCTTACCAGCATCGGGGTGTGCAATGACGGCAAAGGTTCTTCTTCTTGATATCTCTTCCTTATTGTATTTCATCAGTTGTTCCTTGAATGTCGTAATTGTAAATCTCCTGTAGTCGCTCTTGCCATGGGCGGATGAGGGTGGGGTAGAAATGTGCTATCTTCTCAGTCGAGAGGGCACTAAAGTGTGGGCGAAATGCAGGGAGTGCCCAATCTGCTTGGGTACACTTTCCTACGGTTACTAAGGTATCAGGTGGTAAAAGCTCCACAATCTTGCTCGCAAAGGTATGCCTAGAAGCAGGTCCAACGTCCGCAACGTGGTAGATGCCGAAAGGCAATGGCCCTTGCTTTTCACTCGCGATCTCCAAGATAACCTCTGCCAAGGTAAAGACAGAGGTAGGAGTACTCACTTCATCCGTTACCACCCTAAGCGGTTTACCCGCTTGGGCATTGCTTAATATGCTCTTGTAAAAACTCTTGTGTGGCCATTTGGCAGGACCATAAAGCCATGAGGTACGAAGAATATAGGCATTTTGCTTGTGGTAGTGCACCGCATACTCGCCGATCAACTTGGTGAGCGCGTACCTATTGGCCGGCATCGGGATATCCTCCTCTTTGTAGGGCTCCTTTCGTGGCGTTCGGTCACCTCCAAAGATATGGTCGGTACTGATATGTATCAGCGGTATCGTGCCGAGGGTATTGGCCAGAGCCAAAGGTATTGAGGTATTGGCATGGAGCGCCTCATCGTACTGGCTTTCAGCAGCATCAACATTGGTAAAGGCGATACAATTGACCGCTATATCCGGTTGGTTCTTTGCCACAAAGTCAGCAATCTCCTCCTCGCTAGAATAGTTGAGCGTCTCCCTTGTGGTGGGGAGTATCTCCAGCTCTGGGTAGTGCTTTCTAGCCACCTCCTGAATGGCCGTGCCCAGAAGCCCATTAGCTCCTGTGAGCCAAACCCTCTTACTCCTCATCTTCCTCCTCCCCACTAAGTTGTAGGTTGCCCTCCTCTACCTCGCGAAAACGATCGGCAAGCATAGCTAGAAAAGTGCTGAATTGTTTGATGGCCTCCGTTGTCGCTTCGGTCACCTCCTCGCCTCTTGCTTTGAGCGTTAGATAACCGTAAATGCCCACAAAGCAGGTCTCCACCTCGCCCATCTGGTCGGTGCCAGTCAGGTCGCGTAGCTGTATGATGCTGGGAAGTGTCTGGAAATAAACCGATGAGTAGAGTGTCTGAGTTGGCTCCCTTAGTAGTTTGCCCGAGAGCTCCTGAAGCGAGTCCATCAAGTCGTTGAGCTGCTGCAAGTGCCCCACCTCGATAATCCCTTCAGCCTTCATGGCATCGGCGAGCTCTAGGTACCAGAGTAGCACCTTTTCCATCATCGGCTTCTCTAGTCGGTACCCCTCGTGTACATACTCAGTGATGCGTGTGAGGTCAAAGTCAAGTGCCCTGATGGTATCCTCTATCTGCCACATATAGAGGATGTATTCCGCTACATTTTCCTTCCTTTTCTGTTCTGCTACTATCATAATCTATTAACTTCTTTGTGCCTATAAAATGGAGCTTAGTTATCCCTAAGTGTGATGACGGTAATCCCAGCACCGCCTAAGTCTACTAGCTCATCCTCAAAGTGTGCGATCCTAGAATCCTGTCGAAGGTACTCCCTAATCGCCTGCTTTAGTGCTCCCGTTCCGGTGCCGTGCAAGATGCGGATAGGGTTGTACCCAAAGTGATTGGCATCGTCAATAAACTGAACCACTGCCGAAAGGGCTTCATCCACCCGCATTCCTCTACAATCGAGTTGAGGCTTGAAATTGAGCCGTCGTTGGCTCGACTGCTGTTCAATCACCTGAGGCCTCCGTGCGACGAGGTCAGAGGTGGCTCGTTCTGTTGGCTGTAGCTTGCTGGAATCTACCGTCATGGTGAGGTTGCCTAGCCGCACACGTGCTTTCTTACCCTCAATAGCCACCACCTCGCCTACTTCATTGCCATTGCCAAAGGTCACGCGACTTCCCTCCTTGATCGGCTCCCTCTTGGTGAGGGCTGGTACCGCCTTTTTCTCTGCCTGTCGATTGAGATGAGACTTCTTCCGCTCCAGCTTTGCCCTCGCCTTTTGGGTTGGCTCCTTTTCTGCCTTTGCTTCTTTGATCTCCCTAATCGTTCGCTCCACAGTTGCATTGGCACTATTCACTATTTCAAGTGCCTCCTGCTCCGCTTTCGCTAGCAGGCTCCGCCGCTTTTCCGAGAAGTTGTCTAGCCGTTCATCCAGCTTACTCTGCTTCTCTTGTAGCTTTCGCTCCTGCCGCTTTACCTCCTCCCGTTTCCGCTTCCAATAAGCCTTATCCCGAATAATATCCTGTAGGTACTTATCTTGATGCAGATAGTCGCTACCCACCAATTCACTGGCATAATCAATGATCTCGCCAGGCAAACCAATCTTCCTCGCCACCTCTAGTGCAAAAGAGCTTCCCGGCTGACCGATAAATAGCTGATAGAGTGGCTCAATGCGTCCTCTATCAAAAAGCATCGCCCCATTCACCACCCCTTCGTGAAGCTCCGAGTAATCCTTGAGGTTGCCGTAGTGCGTCGTAATCACCCCATAGCAACCCATCTGCCGAAAGCGATCCAAGAGTGCCTCGGCAATCGCACCTCCAATCGTGGGCTCTGTTCCCGAACCAAATTCATCAATCAGTATCAAACTCTCCGAGGTGGCCTCCCGCAATACCCGCTTCATACCCTGTAGATGGCTAGAGTAGGTGCTGAGGTCGTTTTCGAGCGACTGAGCATCGCCGATATCTAGGAATATCTGGTCAAAAAGGGTGCAAATGCTATGATCCATCATAGGCACTGCCAATCCGCACTGGAGCATATACTGGAGCAGACCAACCGTCTTGAGTGCAATCGACTTACCGCCAGCATTGGGACCAGAGATGATGAGCAATCGCTGCTCCTTATTCAGTTTCAAAGTAAGCGGTACCAACTCCCTATTGAGTGACTTCAAGTGTCGCTCTAGTAGCGGGTGCCTAGCTACTTGCCACTCCATCTCGCCCTCGGTAGAGAGTTGAGGAATTACCGCCTCCATCCCATTGGCGAGTCGCGCCTTAGCCCCATTAAAGTCCAGAATACCTATCCCTTGGCAATTGCGCTGGAGCATCGGCATATCCCTCCTCACGAAGTTGCTAAACTCCCTAAGTAGTCGCACGATCTCTCTCTGCTCCTCACTTTGCTTCTCGCGGATCCGATTGTTCATCGCCACCATCCGCTCCGGCTCCATATAGAGCGTGCGTCCTGTAGACGACTCCTCATGCACGATGCCACCGATCTCTCGCTTTGCCGAAGGGATAATGGGGAGGAGCAAACGCCCATCTCGCATAGCTGGTGTGGCATCTTTCTCCACCCAACCAGCCGCTTTGGCCTCTCTAAGGATGCTCTGCATTGTTTGCCCAATCGAGCCTTGTAACTGTCGCAGTTCGCTCCTAATCGCCCTTAGCTCCTTGCTCGCTGTATCCTTGATCTCCCCTGCATCATCAATCAGGTTGTGTAGCCTTCGTCGTAGATCCACCAGATCGTCCAACCCCATGGCTAGCTCTGAGAGGTTGGGGTAGTCTTCATTCTCCGCCAACGCCCTCTTCGTCTCCACTACCGCATTGAGTAGCTCTCGAAGTGGCCGTAATGACTCCACCTCGAGGTAACTCCCCTCCGGACGAAGAGAGCGGAGGGCATCTCTAAGCGGGCCAAACCTAAAGCTAGGGATGTCCACACCCGATGCCGTGAATTGGATCATCTCACCGAGCTGTTCCAATCGGCTATGAAGTGCTTTCCCTGCCTGCATAAAGCCCATCTGCTCCGTGAGGTATTGGCTCACCTCATTATCGCAAAGGGCATAGAGATCGTGCCGTAGTGTAGTAAACTCCAGCTTCTGCTCTACTATTTCGAATGCTTTATTGACCGCCACTTGACCTCCCTATAGTAAAAATCTAATCACGTCGTTGATATTGGCATAGAGTACTAAGAGAATCAATAGGATCATGCCAAATATCTGAAGCCTTGTCTGCCACTTGAGTGAGGGGGCTCGGCCAGTGATCGCCTCGTAGATTAAAAACATAATGTGTCCGCCATCCAGCCCAGGGATAGGAAGGATATTCATCACCGCCAATATCACCGAGAGAAAGGCGGTCATCGCCCAAAAGGCGTGCCAATCTATCGTGGAAGGGAATAGGCTTCCTAAGGTGCCAAAGCCTCCAAGGCTCTGTGCCCCTTCTGGGGTGGCTACATACTTCAGTTGGTCGGTGTAGTTAGTCAATTGCTTGCCCGCCTCCCGTACGCCTACGGGGATCGACTCTAGTAGCCCATACTCTAGTTTTTCGGTCTTGAATAGTTTCGTTGGGGGTGTAAAAGCGATACCAATCCCTTGCTCCTTATCTACATAGCTGCGGATCTCTTCTTGAGCACCTCCGCGTATGATAGAGAGGGAGATGGTATCCCCTCTCAGCTCCTTGATCTTGGGGAGTACCAGAGAAAGCCGATCCATCGCTTCGCCATTGATCGCTACAATCTCATCATCACGCTGAAGCCCTGCTGCAGCCCCTGCACTACTCGGCACAATGGAATCGATGCGAGCTGGTAGATCCATGGCGAAAAAAGGCTCTTTGCTCGCCAATACTGCCCTCATAAAGTCCACAGGAATGGCCACCTCTACCCGCTTGCCTTCACGCTCCACGGTGAGGGTCTCCCCATTGGCAATCTCTTGCAGAATGGAGCCCTCAAAGTAGGCGAGCTCTTTGCCATCTACTGCTACCGGGAGGTCGCCATCTTGCAATCCCATTTGATGCCCTACGCTGGAGTACTTCAAGCAGCTATCCACCTCCTTCATCGGTAGCTTCTCCACGCCCCAATGGTAGGCAATGCCACCATAGATGAGCATGGCTAGTAGCACATTGAAAAGCACACCCCCCACCATCACGAGGAACCTTTGCCATACTGGCTTGCTCCTAAATTCCCAAGGCTTTGGCTCACTCTCTAGCCCCTCCAAAGCCAGAGACTCATCCACCATGCCATTGATTTTGCAGTAACCGCCGAGAGGCAACCAGCCCACACCGTATTCAGTCTCGCTTCGCTTTGGGCGGAACCGAAAGAGTGCTTTGCCCCCTACGTCGAAGAATAAGAAAAACTTATCCACTCTGATCTTGAAAAGGCGAGCAAAGAGGAAGTGCCCCAATTCATGTACCGTTACCAGTATGGATAGAGCCAGTAGTAGCTGTATTACTTTTAGTAGTATCCCCATATTTTTAGTCTAAATTCCTTCGTACCACGCTTGCGCAATGGCTCTTGCTTGGCCATCTGCCTCCGCAAGGATTGCTAGGCTAGAGGCATTTCGCTCAGGAGCCACCTCCATGGTATGCTTGATGATGCGTGGAATATCTGTAAATCGTATCTTCCCTTGCAAAAAGCGCTCTACCGCCACCTCATTGGCTGCATTCATGGTGCAAGGACTAGTACCACCCCTTTCAAGGGCTTCGTAGGCAAGTGAGAGGCAAGGGAAGTCTTCTCGGCGTGGTGCTTCCAGAGTGAGGTGGCTCATCTGCTCCACTGTGAGTAGTGGGCGAGCTCCCTCTAGCCTTTGCGGATAAAGCAAGGCGTAGGCAATCGGGTGCCGCATATCGGGGTAGGAGAGCTGTGCTTTGATGCTGCCATCTCGGTAGCCCACCATAGAGTGGATGATGCTTTGGCGGTGCACTACCACTTCAATGGCACTAGCTGGCACATTGAATAGATGGTGTGCCTCTATCATCTCCAATCCCTTATTCATCATAGTGGCGGAGTCAATGGTCACCTTAGGTCCCATATTCCAGTTGGGATGCTTTAGAGCCATCTCGGGGGTCACCTCGCTAAGTGCTTCCTTGGGCAGGTCTACAAAGGGACCACCCGAAGCGGTGAGATAGATCTTCTCCACCGCATTCATCTGCTCCCCTTGTAGGCATTGGTAGATGGCGGAGTGCTCCGAATCTACAGGGAGGATTAGTGACCCATGCTGCCGACAAAGTTGCTTGATCAATTCACCTGCTACCACCAGAGTCTCCTTATTGGCAAGGGCAATGGTACGACCACTCTCTATGGCACTGATGGTGGGCTCTAGCCCGGCAAAACCTACCATAGCGGTCAGCACCATATCGGCATCAATTGATCCTGCTAGCTCTACGATCGCCTCCCTTCCTGCTAGTACCTCAATATCTAGCCCCTTGAGGGCTTTCTTCAGCTCCTTTTCGTGTGCTTTATTGCCAATAGCGACTACCGCGGGGTTGAACTTCTTCGCCTGCTCTACCAAGGCATCCACACTATTATTGGCCACTAGGGCGTGTACCCTTAGTTGATCCGAATGTTGCTCCACCACTTCGAGGGCTTGAGTGCCTATGGAACCAGTAGAGCCAAGTATCGTTACACTTCTCATATCTTTCTATACTATTTGCCCCAATCTATAAGGCAAGCACAAAGTTACCAAATTCTCCCGACCTATCTAGTTCATCGTTTGCCCTAAAAGGCAGATTGATATTCTAGGTGAAGGAAGGGTAATCCGACTCCGATTTATGATGAAAAAAACGAGGGGTAAAGTAAGCAAAAGTTGAGATGCAACTAACCGATTGCCGAGATGCAACAAAGCAAATGCTTAGTTTCAACTAACCGATTGCTTAGTTGCATCTCAATAATCGATAATATACAGTGCTGTGTTTCAGTGAGTTGCAAATGGGCTTTTGATGCCTTCCAATAGGACTGAAAAAATCAATGCAGAATATACACAGCCTTTGTTGGGTATAGGTAAAAAAGCTACCCCCGAGAGAAGAGGTCTTCTCGCGGGGGTAGATATTTATATTATGTATATGAGTGATGAGGGATTACCAAGCGAATAGAGGTCTGTGGCTCATCATCTCATTTACCTCGGCACGTACCGTGGCAATTACCTTTTCATCGGTAGGTGCGGTGAGAACACGATGGATCTTACGAACCACTTCGCGTGCTTCCTCCTCCTTAAGGCCTCTGGTGGTGAGGGCTGGTGCTCCTACGCGGATACCACTAGTTTGGAAAGCCGAGCGGGTGTCAAATGGTACCATGTTCTTATTGATGGTGATATCGGCTGTGCCGAGTGCAGTCTCTGCCACACGTCCGGTAAGGTCGGGGAAGTTTTGGCGGAGGTCTACCAGCATCAAGTGGTTATCGGTACCATTGGAGATCACCTTATAGCCTAGCTCAACAAAGGTCTCGGCCATAGCAGCGGCGTTCTTGAGTACTTGCTTTTGGTAATCCTTGAACTCTGGCTGTAGTGCTTCGCCAAAGGCTACTGCCTTTGCTGCGATGATGTGCTCTAGTGGTCCACCTTGTAGCCCTGGGAATACGGCAGAGTCGAGAAGTGAAGTGAAGGTGCGGGTCTCACCCTTCTTGGTCTTCTTGCCCCAAGGATTCTCAAAGTCTTTGCCAACGAGGATGATACCACCACGTGGGCCACGGAGGGTCTTGTGTGTAGTAGAGGTGACTACGTGAGCATACTTCACTGGGTTTTTGAGTAGACCAGCAGCGATAAGTCCTGCGGGATGTGCCATATCTACCCAAAGGATAGCACCTACCTCATCGGCAATGGCACGCATCCGCTCATAATCCCACTCGCGAGAGTAGGCTGAGCCACCACCTACGATGAGTTTTGGCTTGTGCTGCTTTGCGAGCTTCTCCATCTCGTCGTAATCAATACGACCATCGCTCTCCTTTACGTTGTAGGCTACTGGATGATAAATGATGCCCGAGCTATTAACTAGAGACCCGTGGGTGAGGTGACCACCGTGGTCAAGGTTGAGTCCCATGAAGGTATCTCCTGGCTGTAGGCAGGTGAGGTAAATAGGGTTATTGGCCTGTGCACCAGAGTGGGGCTGAACGTTGGCCCAGACAGCTCCGTAGATCTCTTTGAGCCGATCAATAGCCAGCTGCTCGGATTGGTCTACGATCTCGCATCCACCATAGTACCTCTTGCCAGGGTAGCCCTCGGCATACTTATTGGTCATCACGCTTCCCATCGCTTCCATCACTTGGTCGCTCACGAAGTTTTCGGATGCGATAAGCTCTAGACCCTTTGTCTGTCTCGCTCTCTCTTGTGCAATCAGGTCAAATACCTTCTCGTCTCTTTTCATGTTTCTTGTAAATTGCAAGTAGTATAAATATTGTGTATTTCTCTTAAGTCATTGGTTGTTCCCACAAAAGTATCTCTTTTTTTTGACTCTACAAAAGATGCCACCACTGTTGTTAGTTTGTCATCAAGCGAGAATTATGAGTGGACCCAAAAGCTCTCTATATTATTAAGAGAAAAATAGCAATCTCTCCCAGGGGTTACACATTAGAAAAGACTATTGTACGAATGATGATATACAATCTGTTGAGGTCCTTACCCGTAGAACCTCGCTATAAACCATACGGTAAGAACGTTCTAATGCATAACCCCTGCAATCTCTCCTTAATACCCCTTTCAATTGCTCGGAATTGACTAATTTTGTATCGTATTCTGTTTGATAATGATATGAATAAAGATAATCTTCGGACCGTCCAACTGGTCCTCACCCCGCTTCTACTCCTCATAGGGATGCTCTATGGGTGTGCCAATCGTGTGGCTCCCGATGGAGGACCTTACGATGTTACGCCGCCAAAACTAGTTGGCGCCAAGCCCGAGGATAAGGCGCTCAATGTGACTAAAAAGAAGGTGGTGCTTACCTTTGACGAGTACGTACAGATAAAAGACGTCTCTAGCAAGGTAATCATTTCCCCACCACAGCTCCAGCAACCAAAGATTATGGCGGTTGGGAAGCGGGTCACCGTTGCCTTGGAAGACGATTTAATACCCAATACCACCTACTCCATCGACTTTACTGATGCTATTGTGGATAATAACGAGGGAAACCCTCTTGAAAACTTTTCTTACGCCTTTAGTACTGGCAATGAAATTGATACCATGGAGATCTCGGGTAAGGTACTCAATATCCGTAACCATGAGCCGATGCAAGGCCTATTGGTCGGAATACAGCCAGATAGTGCTGGTTGGAATGCCTTTACCGATACTACCCTTCTCCGCATGAGTCGCACGGGCGATAGAGCACAGTTTGTAATGCGAAATATCAAAGAGGGCAAGTACCGGGTCTACGCACTCAAGGAGAGCGATGGCAACTACCGTCACGATATGCCTACGGAGGGGATTGCTTTCCTTGATAGCCTCATCACCACTACCAGTATGGCAAGCACACGGCAAGATACTCTTTGGGTGGATAGCCTCACGATTGATACCATTAAGACCGTACCCTACACCCGCTATCTGCCCGATGACTTGGTGCTCATGTACTACGAGCCACAGACACCACGGCGATATATCAGCAAGCGTGAGCGTCCCGATTCAATGCAGATAAAGCTCACTTTCAACCTGCTTCCAAAGGAGGGGATTGAGGTCAAGGCCTTGGAGCTAAAAGACTCCCTACTCAGGGAGGTAGAGGGCACTCCGCCTATTTACGATCTCAATCAGGAGAAGCACGAGGCCACTGCCTTCTTCACCGACCCACACTGGAAAGGAATTAATCAGTTTGTAGTTAGTTACCAATCGGTGGATAGCCTCAATTTGCCTACTCAGGTGAGCGATACCCTAAAACTGAATCTCCCTAAACCGCCAAAAAAAGAGACTAAAGAGGAAAAGGAGGAGACAAAAGAAAAGGACAAAAAGTCTAAGCTGACCATCAGGATAGAACACAAGGGCGATGGAGGGGTCAACGACTCCATACTCTTCCACACCTCACTACCTATTGATACTACTGCCTTTAAGGCCTTTGAGCTATTCAATGCCAATGACAGTATCCTGAAGCCGCTGCCTATAGACTCTATCTGGATGCTTCCCGACCGAGCTACTAGCGGTATGATTAAGGCTCGCTTGCAATACAATACCTCGTACGAGCTCTACGTGGATAGTGCTAAGTTTGTTGATGTCTATGGACATCACCTAGCCGAAACGGCCGTCGATGCTTTTAAGACGCAGCCCAAGGAGGAGTTTGCACAGCTCACTATTGATATTTCGGGCGTTGAGGGTCCCTTTATTGGCGAGCTATTAAGCACAGATGATAAGCCTATTCGCACCATTGTCACCGACCAGTCAAAGATACTATTTGCCGACCTAAAGCCGCAGAAGTATGCCTTCCGACTGATCATTGATAGCAATGGTAATGGACAGTGGGATCCAGGTAGCTACCGCGATAGCATTCAGCCTGAGCAGGTCTACTATATGCCTAAGATACTGGAGGTGATGAAGAATTGGAAGGTAACAGAAACCTTTACTCCACTCACTACACCTATAGACCAGCAAAAGCCAAAGGAGATGATCAAAAATAAACCGAAGGCAACGGAGCGGAAAGACCGCAACAAAGAGCGTGAAGAAGAGCTGAAAAAGCGGAGAAGTGGCGCAGGCGATCAAGGTGGCATGAACACCGGCATGGGCGGACTAGGTGGACTAGGCGGTATGATGCCAACGGGTAGTCAGTACTAGCCACGTTATCGTACCCCTTTATAACAGAGGCGGGAGTGCACCTAGGTGTTCTCCCGCCTCTTCACGTATGTGACCGAGCCCGAATTCCGAAGGCAACGAAGTAGATCGCCTTCAACCAACAGTCTCCAGTTACAGCCGCTCCACGCTCTTGACCCCGCTCACCTCTCGCACTGTTTTGAGGAGAGTATTCACCTGAGAAGGATTATGGAGGTGCAGATTAAGCAGAGCTTGAAAGAGTCCATCGGCCGACTTAATGCTGTAGTCTCGGAGAGTCACTCCCTCTACCGTTGCTACTTGATTGACCACCGAATGCACAATGCTCAGGTTGTCGTGCCCTACCACTCTCAGCACAATCTCTACTCCCTGCCTAGCATCTCCCTTCCAGCGCGCCTTGAGGATTCGATATCCGAAGCGATTAAACATATCTAGGGCATTGGGGCAGTCCATGCGATGAATCTTTATCCCCGATCGAGAGACAAAGGCAAAGATCCGGTCGCCATAAATCGGGTTACAGCACTTGGATAGCTGGTAATCGACGCCCGAGATGCCATTATCAATGGTCAGAATATTGTCATCCTCTTCCACTATCTTCTCAGCCTCTGTACGGGCAATGTATTTATCAGCTGATAAGGGACCCTCATCACTCCCTTGCGAAGGTGCCTCCTGAGCCTGCTTGTACTCATCAAGGAAAACATTGAGGTCTATCCTCCCTTCATTTACCTCGTGAAAGAATTCACTCGTCACCTTAAGCCCCTTTTTCTTCAAAAGGCGGACGAATAGTGCCTCATCATACTCCAGCTTGCGATTGCGCATACGCCGGTGCATCTCCTCTTTGGTGATCGCGATGGCTCGCTCCGACTCCACTCGTAGAGCTTGGCGGATCTTGGAGCGTGCTTTACTGGTCACCACAAATCGGAGCCAATCGGCACTCGGTGTTTGGTTGGAGGAGGTATTGACCGAGACGGTATCGCCATTATTGAGGGGTTGCCGAATACTTACATTCCGCCCATTGACCTGGGCAGAGACGGTCTTCGCCCCCAACCCGCTATGGATAGCGTAGGCAAAGTCGAGCACGGTTGCCCCCTTAGGGAGCTTCACCAAGTCTCCCTTAGGTGTAAAGACATAGATCTCCTCATCGTAGAGGTTCATCCTAAAGTTTTGGATCAGCTCCTCGGGGCTTGCCGACTTATTTTCCATCGCTTGCCGCACACTGGTCATAAAGTCATCTAGCCCCGTTTCACTCTTCACCCCCTTGTACCGCCAGTGAGCTGCCAGCCCCTTCTCAGCGATTTCATCCATACGCTCGGTGCGGATCTGCACCTCTACCCACTTCTGCTCTGGACCCATCACGGTGATATGGAGGCTCTCATACCCATTGCTCTTGGGTATGGAGAGCCAATCCTTTAATCGCTTAGGATTGGGCTGAAACATATCGGTGATAATAGAGTAAGCTTTCCAGCATTGGCTCCGCTCTTCCTCAAGAGGAGCGTTGAGTATCACCCGGATGGCAAATAGGTCGTAGATCGCTTCAAACTCTATCTTTTGCTTCACCAGTTTATTGCGGATCGATGAGATGGACTTTGTTCGTCCCTTAATAGAAAACTTCAAGCCCACCGCCTTCAGAGCCTTCTCTACAGGCTCTATAAACTTAGCGATATAGGCATCACGCGACCGCTTGGTCTCTGCTAGTTTATCTTTGATAAAGTTGTAGGTGCTTCTATCGGTGTACTTCAAGCACATATCCTCCATCTCACTCTTGATACTGTAAAGCCCCAGTCGGTGAGCCAAAGGTGCGAATAAAAAGGAGACCTCGATGCTGAGGTCGGCTTGTCCCTCGGCATCCAAATGCTTATCGGCGAGTCTCAATTGCACCAAACGGTCGGCAATAAGGATCAAAATGATCCTCACATCCTCGGCGAAAGAGAGGAGAAAGTGACTGAAGTTGTCACTCGTTATCACTGTGCTCTTGGAGTAAAGGTCACCCACCTTCTGCAGAAGCTCAACAAGGTGTAGCACATCCTCTCCAAAAAGTTCTCGCACTCGTGATTCTTTCACAGCACCTCTCTGCACTGGTAGCTGTAGAAGTAATGCAATGATGCTGGCACCGCCAACACCAACCTCCTCGGCAAGTGCTATGGAGGTCAGTAGCTTTTGCGAGAGCAGTGGTAAGCCAAAGCGATCCATCTCCCCTCTTGTCTCTAGCTCGAACGATTGTAGGATAGGGACTAAATCCTGAAGCTCCTTATCCGAAAGGTCGTGAGGTAGCTCTGCTAGCCTCTCTAATAGTAAGTCCAATGAGACCAACTTATCCAATTCCTTATACCTCTTCATCTCTCCTGAATTTACCAGCGTCACCAACTAATTGTATGCTAAGGTACAAATTATACTTCAATTTGCCACAATTAACGGGAGGACGGAGTTGCTCATTTCTGTTTTCACTCATTAATGTATGAGAAAAGAAAAGTGGAACTCTCCCTTTGGATTAAACCAACCACTATATATATGAGTCATAAGAACAGAAAAAGACCCTTAAGAATACATAAAAGCGGTCAAAGTGTTTATAGGATTACAAAATAATGGTATCTTGCGTGTAGCAATTGACATTAATAAGCAAGTTTAGAACAGATTTACAATAGGAGGAAATATTATGAAGAGGTTTGACTTATTAGCAAGAGGGCTCTTACTGCTCTTTATCGCTTCGCCTATGGTTTCGATTGGTGCCAGCGCACAAGACGATGCCTACCTTACCCCTTCGAGAGCTAGGGAGTTGCGGAAAAAGGAGGCAGCCGAAAAAGCAGCCCTTCAGAAGAGAATGGAGGAGAAACGTGCCGCCGAAATGGCCCGAAGAGAAAAGGCACGTGCCGAATATCAAGAAGATGTCAAGGATTGGTATAATCGGAGAGATATGAAGGTAACCATCGAGGAGATGGAGGAAAATCTAGACCAGCTTGATGGCACTACCGACGCCCGAGCAAGAAAGGGCGGTAAGTACAGCAATCGGATACGCCGTTTCGATCGTCCGAATGAGGATAGGATAGTCCTCCAAAATGTACAGCAAGTCTATGTGCTAGATAGCTACGACTACTATGACCCTTGGACCAATAGCTACTACGGTAGAGATTGGAATAGTGGGGTCAATATCATCATCAACCAAGGGGCTCCATGGAGATCCACTTGGGATTATTACGGCTATGGACGCTGGGGTGCCCCTTACTACTATGGCTACTACAGTTGGTATGACCCATGGAGTAGCTATTGGTACGACCCTTGGTACTATGGAGGCTCTAGATACTACTGGGGCTACAGACGTCCTTGGGGTGGCTTCTACGCCGGCTGGGGTGGCTACTATGGCGGATACTACGGTGGATACTACGGTGGTTACTATGGAGGCTATGCCAATAGCTACTGGAATGGCTACAGCGATGGCCGATACGATGGTCGTCGGGATAGATACTACAGCACTCCTCGCTCTAGCTATGGCAGAAGCACAGGTAGGTACTATGATAGAACCTCCCACAATGCTATCTACGGACGTGCCCTTGGCAACTCAAGCCGCACAGTAGAGGGCTCGGGCTACTACGACCGCAGTACCCGTAGCTTCAGCAATTACGAAAACGCTAACCGCAATAGCAATAGGTACAATAGCAACAACCGAACGAGTCGCTGGGATAGGAATGCAGCTAATCGCAATTCAAGCTACGATAGAAATAGCACCTACTCTGCACCTACCCGCAGCAGTGGCTCCTACAGCTCACCATCGAGAAGCACTAGTAGCAGCAGTAGCTCATCAAGCAGTGGTACCACTCGCACTACTACTGGGCGCCAGAGATAAGTGTCAATAACCCTTTACTAATAGAAAGGTATACCAATGAAATATACATATAGATTCTACTTATTACTCCTAGCAACTACGCTAATAGGCACCTCCAATCTTTGGGGGCAAGCCTCATCAGATGCATACCGCAATGTCCAGAACGGAGTAACTGGGACCGCACGAACCAAAGCGATTGGTGGTGCAGCAGGTGCCATCGGAGCCGATGCTGGAGCAGTTTATACCAACCCTGCTGGCTTGGCCTTGCTATCTCGCTCCACATTTGGGATAGGTATGGACTTTGGAAAAGACAATAGCTCGGTAACTACAGGTGATCAGACCATTGGTCGCACTCTAGGCCTCTCAGCACTGAATAACATCTCATACTTCAGCCGTGGGTATCATATTCCAACTAATGGCGATAACTACCTAAAGCTCAATTATGGTATATCCTATGGGCGGGAATACAATTATAAAAGGGACTATGAGATGAACTCCTTTGCCCCTAGGTTTAGCATTACAGATCTCATATCAGGTAAGGCTAACTATTTGGGCTTAGGGAAAGAAGCCTACATCAGGACAAAGACCTATGATCCATTTCAGTCCAATGTCAACCCTATGGTGGCACTTGCCTTAAATGGAGATATCATTGAGTTTGCCGAGGTGAAAGACAATGCAACGGGCAACATCATAAGCCAAGGATACAACACAAAGTTTAACGACAAAGAGACGCTCATCCCTTGGAAAATAAGAAGTAGCAATCTCAATGTCAGCGAGCGTGGGCATCGCAACTATACCGACTTCACCCTCGGTATGAATCTAAATGATAGATACTTCTTTGGGGCAGCATTGAGACTTGGAACTATGACCTACAGTCGTGCTTCAATGCTTCGCGAGGATTTTGATGATAGGAAAGACAATAATAATAGTTACTTGGAGTATGGCACTAGCCTTGATGTTACTGGTAGCTCTATAGCTCTCAACTTAGGTTTTTTGATGGCCATTAGCGACTATGGTCGTATAGGTATCTCCTACTTAACGCCTCAGTATGCTCAATATAAAGAGCTGTACTCAGGCACCGTAGCTAGCTGGCACAATGGCATTAAAAACCCTAAGAACCGCTACTACACCTTCCCTACTGATGAGTATAGAAGCGAGTATGGTATGATCACTCCAGGGAAGCTAACCGTAAGTGCTATGGCGTTCCTCTCAAAGTATGGAATGGTCTCTTACGACTTCCAATACCGCAATCTTGGTCACTCCAAGATACTGCTTAGTGGTGCTGGAGTGAGTGGCGTTTCAGACTTCATCAAGGAGGATTATGGGGCAGAGCTAACCCATCGAGTTGGGCTAGAGGTAAGACCAATCAATTGGCTCTCTCTACGCACTGGCTACGCTTATACTGGCAATCCACTTAAGTCTGAGCCTCTTAAGAAGGAGGCTGAGGGTGGACTAGACTACGAGTATCCTGCTAGCGGTATGATTGCCGACTTTATCCTGCCACGTAGCTACCAAGCCATCACTGGCGGTATAGGATTTAATATAGGAAGAAGTACTACACTCGACCTCGCCTATGTGCACGAGATTCGCAAGGAGAGAGCTTATCCCTTTACTGGTTGGACCGACCCTAAAGACCCTGAGAAATCCTTTATTGCAGTTAAGGGCGGTGACCTCAAAGAGACCAGAGGTAGCTTCGTTGCCAACCTCACGTTTAGATTCTAAGGCTACCAAAGCCTAAATAAAAAGGACCTCCCACCGAGGTCCTTTTTAATTGCCACTAAATTCCACCACCTCAAGAGTACCTTATCGGATAGGTTGAATAACAAGGGATGACTTTATTCGGTGTAATCTGGGTAGAGGAGGTAGTGGGCGCGGAGCTGCTTGTAGGTGGTGAGATCGCTTTGCCAGCTTTGGCGGATCTGGTCGGCAGTGAGGCCTCTTTGAATTTGCAGGCGAAGCTCTCCATTTCCAGCTAGGAGGTCGAAGAGCTTGGGGCGTGCAAAGAAGCGGATGCCGTGGGTTTGGCTTATTTGGTATGCTTCGATAATGAGGGGTAGGTAGATGCCCTTTGGCCATTCTTGGGGTTGAAGGGTGGGACCGTAGCAACGCTTGCCGCTGTGCTTGGGCTTTGTGGCTCCCTTTGTGGGTTGCGGGGTGAAAGTGTGGTTGCCTAGGTGGCGATTGGGGTAACCAATTTGCTCAAAGGGGTGTGAGGTGCCTCGCCCTTCGCTCCAGCTACTGGCCTCGAAATAACAGATGGTTGGGTAGCAGTGTATCGCTTTGTCGGAGCGGAGGTTGGGGCTTGGTGGAAGGGGTAGAGAGTAGGCTTGACCGTGTTGCCACCCTCTTACGGGGAGCACGGTGAGCTGTACTTGGACTTTGTTTTTGAGCCACCCTTCGCCATTGATCATCTGGGCTGCCTCGCCTAGGGTAAGCCCGTGGACAGCGGGGATCGGGAGTAGGCTGACGAAGGAGCGGTACTTCGTGAGCTTTCTGACGGGGCCGTCTATGGTGTCGTGTGGATTGGGGCGGTCGAGCACGAGGAGCGGAATCTGCTCTTCGGCACACGCCTCCATAAGGTAGGTGAGGGTGCTGATATAGGTATAGAAGCGGACGCCTACATCTTGGAGGTCGAAGATCATTAGGTCTATGCCTTTGAGGTCGCTTGGGGTGGGCTTCTTTTTTTGTCCGTAGAGGGAGATGACTGGTAGCCCAGTGGCACTATCTTTGCCTGAATGGATGGTAGCTCCGGCATCGGCGGTGCCACGAAGTCCGTGCTCGGGGGTGAAGAGCTTGGTTACTTGAACGCCTTTGGCAAGAAGGGTATCGACGAGGTGGGTATGTTGGGGATTGGAGAGGATACTGGTGTGATTGACCGTGAGGGCTACTCTCTTACCAGCTGTATAGGTAAGTATTTGCTCAATTTGATCGGCACCCACCTCTACTTGGGCTGAAGCAGGGTAGAAGAGGAGGAGAGTAAGGAGCATTGATAGATGTAGGTGTATTGGTCTCATGCTGTATACTGTTATGAAAACTTGAAGATGACTACTTCGTAGGGGGCAAAGAGGTAGTGGAAGTGGCTACTGAGGCGCAGTCGCTCTTGGGTGACGCTTTTTTCGTAGTGGGCAAAACCGGCTGGGGTAAGGCTGGTGGTGGGTTCTGTGGAGGTATAGGAGAGTATCTCTACTGAGGTGAAGTTGCTATTTTTCCCCTTCAGTTTGATTTGGTAATGTAGGGGGTGACGGGTGACATTGACTGCCTTGAGGTAGTAGGTCTTTTTCTCTTTATCGGCGGTGAGTGAGGTAATCACATCGCTCTGGAGACTATTATTGCTATCCCATCGGCAGAGGTTTTCGCCACGAAGCTGTGTGAAGTCGCAGAGGTATTGGTAGAAGAGGGTGGGGTGGAAGGTGCCAGACTTGGCCTCTATAATAGGGAATTGCTCCTCGAGATCGGTGGCAATGAGTGGGGTGAGACCGAGGGCTTGGAGGTAGGGGGTGCGTCGCTCTGCTAAGATCATAAAGGCGGCACGTAGGGCTAGAGGTGGTAGAAAGTAGCCCTTGGTGTAATCGGTGTCAAAGGTGGCTTCGCTCATCATCTGTGGGTAGAGTAGCTGGTCGCGCTGGGTGATGAGGGAGTCGATGTGGGCGAGGTTATTGTAGGAGATCAGGGGGAGCACGAGATCGAATGGGTAGTCGCTATACTCATTGTAGGGCGATCTATCTGCAGCACTGATGAGCTGTAGATTGGGGTAGATGGTATCAAGCTTATCTAGGAGCTGTGTCAATCGACGGTCGTATTCGGCACCTCCAAGTCCGTACCCAGGCTGTATGGCGACTTGATGCTGGGGGGCTTTGGCGAGTAGTTGCTCGATGTAATCGATCCGTTGGGGAAGTAGCTTGATATCCTCTATCCTCTGTATGGTGGATGGGTCGGAGAAGCCGAAATTGGTTACGATGATAGGAGTGCTATGGAGCGCATGGGCTAGCTGTAGTAGTTGTGGGTAGCCGAAGTGGTGGGTATATTCATTTTGATTGAGTGTCCAAAGAGGAGCCAGTAGCTGTATGCTATCAAGGTACAGAGGGTAGTTGCCCGGGTAGAGTCCATTGGCGGTAGCTCCAGCGGGAAATCTTACAAAGCTGGGGTGAAGCTCGGAGAGTAGGGCGTAGAGATTTTCATCTAGTCCATATTGCTCTTTATACCCTACCTTTTGGAGCAAAAGATCGTCAATGGTGACGGTAGCACTGCTTTGGCTTGTCCAATAGCTGATGCTATCTCTTTGGACAAGGTAGGGCTCGCCCTCGGTGGCTTTGATCTCTAGAAATAGTGAGGGGGCGGCATCTGCTTGGGTTACCTTTAGCTGTCCGACTAATCTGCCACCCTCGGAAGTGGGGGTGAGGGTGAGGGGGGTGCTTAGTTGCTTCATCTCGGCATCAACGAGTGTGGCAATAATGGTGGCGGGTCGAGTACTTTGGGCAGTGAGGGTGAGGCGATAGCTCTCTCCAGGGGAAATCTCTACACCTCTGAGGTTTTGCCGAATGCCTACTAAGCTATCGGTGCTACTGACGTGCGCTAGTAGGTAATGCTGTGATTTATCGCCGGAGATGCCGATATTTTGACCAATCAATTCCCAACCAAAATGCTGTTCGGGTAGTGGGTAGGGCAGTCTGGAGCCATTGGGAGTGACGACTTCTCCCGTCGCTCTATCATATCCACATCCCTCAAGGTGGGAAGCCAATTCCCACCCTCCATTGAGGAGTAGGTTGTTGCTCAATAGATCCTTGCCCCCGCTTCCAGGATCTAGGGTGACCCCAATAGGTAGCTCTCCTCTATAAAGTGTGGGAAGGTCGGTATCGATTAAAATGACCCCCACAAACGGTTGTCGCGACTCACAGCCTACCATAAGGAGTGTGAGGAGCGTGAGCAGAGCTGATATTTTCCTCGTACTTGGGTGCACCATATCGCCTCTACCGTATAAGCTGTGTACGGCAAGGAATTGCCACGGGGGTACCCTCTACCATTACGCGTTGGTGGGGTGAGTAGCCCTTGAGTAGGCTTCTAGGTGATGCCACTTTGATCCCTGGTGTGGTGTAGGTATTGTAGAGCACCTGTCGCATACGACTGACTTGGTTGGGTGTCCACTCGTCGCTGTGGCAGAAGTCGTAGTCCATTATATTGGTGGCTTCGAATCGCCCGCTCTGGCAGTCATTACGCATCAGTAACCCGATTATCTGCACTAAACTGGTGGTCCCCGAAGCAATGATATCTGCTCTACTTTCCTCGTATTGTTTTCGATTGTAACTTTGTGTATCGGCACAATAGTCGGTGTCGTCGCAGCTATCTAGCAGGAGGTTGCCATCGGAGCCTACCACCTCAGAGAAGGTGTGATAGAGCCCGAGGTAGTGCCCTAGTTCGTGGGCTAAGGTGTTTTTCCCTAGGTCGGCTTTGAGAAAGGTCTCCTTCCAGGTACGCCACTCAAAACCATCGGAGTTGAGGGTGATACAGTGGTTGTAATTGGAGAATTGGTCAAGACCGCCATGCTCTTTGATGTACAGCTCTTCTTGGCTACCGAGTTGCTTTAGTCCCTCAATGGGTGCTGAGGAGAGGGCAAGGGGCATGTGTGAGATGCCCATCACTACTTGGTCTGCTCGCTCTTGGTGGCGGGTGAAGGGGAATACGTAGATGTTGATGTACTGCTTGATGGGCCACGCCATATCGTGGTAGCGACCACCAGCTTTGTCACTCATGACTACTTTCGGGTCGAGTGACCGCTCATCCATGGCGATGGCATTGATGCCAGCAGGGCTTTGTCGGGTGCCATCGGGCTTTTCATTGGCCAGCTTGAAGCGGATTTTGGTCTCAAGAGGGAGATGATAGACCTCTTGCTGGCCTTGCTGATATTTCCTTTTGATACCTCGGTAAATCTCATTGCCTACTTGACGAGGTTGCTGGCCAAAGAGTTGGTTGATATACTCTAAGATAACTTGGGCATCGGCACTATTAAGCACATACTTTCGGCGTAGGGTATCGGTATTATTCTTATCCGCCTCATTGTAAAATACGTGGAAGATGACAGGGATTTCGTAGAGGACGGTTTCAATATTAGTATCTCCACCCAACTGCTTGACCTTGACAGCGACGCTTTGGTTACTGGTGCTAAAGGTCAGCTGCCCTGTACGCTCTTTCCCTGTGAGGTTGGGTGTCACTTTAATGCCAACTACGGTACGGCTAATGCCTCCCATCTGACTATTGGTGGAGAGCCAAGAGGCATCGCTATTGACCTGCCACTCTTCGGGCGAACTGATCACTACCTGAAGGCTTTTTATGGTGGTATCGGTGGGGTTGCCATTGGCATCTGCAATCAGCTCCTCTAGTGATGCCGATAGCTCTTTGATACTGGTCTCTTTGGCACAAGAGGAGAGGGCTATCGCCAAGAGTAGCAGTAAGGGGCTCAGCAGAAGTGGTAAACTGGCTCTTTTCATACGTCAGATGCTTTTATTATTTCATTGAATCTTCAATGATGAGCTGAATCTTATCGGGTGTGGCACTTTCAAGGGTGCCTAGTGGAGTTCCACGCTGGTGGAAGCGACGAATCATCTCCTCAGCCACTTCGGAGGCAATCTGACCCTCTTTCATTGAACTGGCAAGGCCAAGGCTATGGATAAACTTCTCTACCGCTTGCATGGTAGCCTGGACGGTGGCATCGTTATCTAATCCACTTATGCCGAATACTCTTCGCCCCATTTGGATGATCTTATCCCGCTTCTCTGGTAGCATTACGCGCATCACGGAGGGTAGGAGCATCATGAGAGACGCACCGTGCGTTACCCCTGCAAGGGCGGTGAGCTCGTGTCCCAGTCGGTGAGTTAGCCAATCTTCTTCAACGCCCATCGCTAGGAAGTAATTAAGACCAAAGGTAGCAGAGAGCATATACTCGCAAGCGGTATCGTAGTCGGTGTGATCTTGAATCAGACGAGGGGCTATCTCTAGAATATTGAGTAGCAACCCTTCTGCCATTCGATCCATCACGCCACTCTGACCAGGAAAGGTGAGGTATTGCTCAAGGGTGTGCATAAAGGCATCGGCGATACCGCAAGCCACTTGGTGCTGGCTGAGGGTGTAGGTGTAGGTGGGGTCGAGTATGGAGAAAACAGGATGTTCCCCGACCATTGAGAACTTCTCTTGGGTGGCTCTATTGGAGATAACGGCACCTGAATTCATCTCTGACCCGGTGGCTGGTACGGTGAGGACGGTACCGAGTGGAAGGCACTTTCCCCTATAATAGGTGGTGACCATCTCCCAACAGTTCATAGGAGCTTTAACTCCCATCGCTATCGCTTTACTGGCATCTATCACTGACCCACCTCCTACGGCAAGGATAAATGTACACTTTTCGTCTCTCGCTGTGGCAATGGCTCGGTCGATGGTGGCAGCATCTGGATTGCTCTCTATGCCACCAAAGGGGATTATTTCGTAGCCCGTGAGCTGTGAGATGACTTGGTCATAGATGCCATTTTTGATGATACTGCCTCCACCATAAGTGAGGAGTATCTTGCTCCCTTGAGGGATCTGCTTACTTATCTCTTTGATGCTTCCTTGACCAAATATCAGTTTGGTGGGATTGCAAAATATAAAGTTCTTCATATCAATATCAACCTTTAGTTATGCTTTTGTATAGTGGGCTGTTGCAGAGAAGCTGACCCCCTCTCCCTCAAAGCTAGGAATGGGGGGAGCCAGCTTAGTAATACCGATCGTGACACTGGTGAGGAGGGGAAATTCGGTGCCTAGCCTCTGGAGTATTCGGTAGGTAAGTGTCTCGAGTAACTCAGTGGCTATCTGCATCTCCTGCTGAATGACTTGGTAGACTTCAGCGTAATTGATTCCTTTCTCTAGCTCACCACTCTCCATCACCTCGGTAGCGGGGAAGTGTAGGGTGGCTTGTACTTCAAAAGTATTGCCTACACGCTTTTCGTGGGGAAGTAACCCGTGGTAGGCGAAAAACCTAAGTCCGCTAAGGGTAATGGTATGCTGCGAAGTGCTAAAGTTAGGCTGTGCAATAGTCTCTTTATCTCGCTGTATCTCAAGGGAGTCTTGATGCACTAAATGGTAAAGCTGCGAAAGTAACTCTTGGGGTATGTGGTACTCTTCGGCTGTGGCTTGTAGCTCTTGTAGTCGACGCTGATACTGCTCCTCTTGGAGGGGACTTAAGCTAAGCTGTCGCTTCACCTTGGCGATCTCTTTGGAGAGAAAGCGACGATAAGCAAAGCGATCTATTAGTTGGTGGTCTGTAGTAGTAAACTGGTCTCTGAGCAGCTCTAGTTGTGCTGTGTCGGAGGGGATAGTAGTTCGGAGGAGCTCAGCTAATTCGTCGGGCGTAAGTTGCTGAGCTGGATCGGTAAGAGCTTTGGTAGGGGTGATATGGCTCTCGAGCATCAGCCCATCATACTGTAGGAGGTAGGCGGTTTGGAGAAGCTTAGGGAGGTAGGCTTTGTCCCCTGCAATGTGGCTTGGATCTAGGTAGATGGGGATATTAGGTGCCGCTTGACGCACTTCGGATATCAATTCCCAAAGCGGAGTATTGCGAAGTGAGGAGTGCGTCCCGATATCAAAGCCACGATGTATCAACGCAACCTTTTTGGAGCCTGCGTCAATCAGACGAAGTAGTGCCCCTAACCATAGGTCTAGAGAAGGGGATAGTGGATTCTTAAGAAGGACTGGTAGGTCACAGCCCTTTAGTGCCTCTGCTATCTCCTGAATGGCAAAGGGACTGGCTGTGGTGCGAGCTCCAATCCATATGAAGTCAATACCGTGCTTAAGTGCCTGCTCTACATGATGGGAGTTCCCCACTTCTGTGCCGATGAGCATCCCGTACTTCTCTCGTACTTCGGTGAGCCAAGGGAGCCCCTTTTCGCCTACACCTTCAAACTGTCCGGGATAGGTGCGAGGCTTCCAAATGCCAGCTCTGAATAGCTTCACCCCATAGTGGCTTAGTGCTTCTGCAGTGGCTAATACCTGCTCCCGCGACTCCGCACTGCATGGACCCGCAATCAGTTGAGGGGTATTCTCCGTGGTCCATTCTTTTGACCAGAGAGGTTCGGCAGCGAAGTGGAGCAGGTCACTCATCTTCATGGCTCGGGTGCATTATTTTGATGGCTTCTAAAACTATCTTGGTAGTCTCTGCGAGAGAAGCGTAGACCTCTGCTCCGGCAGCGTTGAGGTGACCTCCGCCATTGAAAAACTGCTTGGCAAACTGATTGACCGGGAAGCTTCCCTTGGAGCGAAGCGATATTTTGGTGTATTTAGACTGTTCGTGGAGAAATATCGAGAAGAGTATCTCCTTAGCAGCTAGTGGCTCATTGACCAAACCTTCGGTATCTCCCACTTGGTAGTCAAACATCCGCTTGTCCTTTTGGCTCATGGTGATGATCGCCGTATGGTATTGCGGATAGAAGGTGAGGTTATTATCCAGCAAGTGGGCGGAGAGGCGTATCTTATCTATTGAGTAGCTACGATTAATGTAGCTAGATATTCTGTCTTTCTCTAGGCCACAATTGAGTAGCTCAGAAATGGTTGTGTAGAGCTTTGGGTCTTGAGAATTGTAACTAAAGCCACCTGTATCCGTCACCATTCCTGTATAGAGACATTCGGCCATGGCTTGATCGATATACTCCTTGTAGCCAAGGGCTTCTATTATCTCAAAGAGGAGTAAGCAGGTAGCGGGCTTCTCGGGGTAAGAAAAGCAGAGATCTACATCACTAGTGGGGTGCAGGTGGTGGTCTATCATCACCTTAAATGCAGTGGCACTAGCTAGGGCACTCTCCAACTGCTCCACCCGCTTTAGCTCATTGAAGTCCATGAGAAAAATAACTTCTGCCTCTTGGAGGGCTTGGATAGCTTCCTCAGGTTGGTGCTTAGCGATGATCGCTTTATCAGCCTCCTTCAGAAATCCAAAGCTAGGGGGAAAGTCGGTGGGGTGTACCACCTTTGTAGTATGCCCCAGCTTTTCAAGAAGTAGCGAGAGGGCAAGGGTGGAGCCGAGAGAATCTCCGTCGGGAGATACGTGTCCTATCAGTGTGATCTGCTTAGGAGTTTGTAGCTGGCTTTTGAGTTGGTTTAGCTCCTCTTCCTTGAACTTTATTGTTGTTGGCTCCATTTCTTCTTCTTCTTTTATTGTTTTGAGGTCTTTGTTGTGACCCTCCTTTTCGGTTTCGATTTCGATTGTTATTCCTCCCTCGTCTTTGATTGCGAGGCTTGTCGTTTGGTTTCTCTTGCTCTTCGGATAGCGTAACGAATCCTTCTGGCAGGCTGTTTCGCTGTACATTGTACCCTAAGAACTTCTCAATATCTATAAAGCGGCCTTTATCTCGTTGATTGACAATGGTGATGGCAGCTCCACCTAGATTGGTCCCTCTAGAGGTACGACCGATGCGGTGTACATAGTCCTCAGGGTCGGAAGGGACATCGTAATTGACAATTAGTTGGATATCATCCACGTCAATTCCTCGAGAGAGAATGTCCGTAGCCACAATGATCTCTATATGTCCATTCTTGAAGTCGTTCATCACTTCATTACGCTCCGATTGGTCTAGGTCAGAGTGCATTTGTGCCACCTTGTAGCCATTGCTACGAAGTAGTCGGTAGGCCTCTTTGACACGATCCTTAGAGCCAAAGAAAACGATGGACTTAGTCACCTCTCTCTCCTTAAATATCTGTGTGAGAAGTGCTAGCTTTTCATCCTCTTTGCAGAAGTAGACACTTTGGTCAATCGACTCTGGTGGACGAGAGATAGCAATATTTATCTCTACTGCATTCTTAGTAATCTCCTTGGCAAGTCGGCGTATCTTATCAGGCATTGTCGCCGAAAACATCACCGTCTGTACATCTTGTGGCAGTAACTTGTAGACCTCCACAATATCATCGAAGAAGCCCATATCAAGCATTCGGTCGGCCTCATCAAGCACAAAGAAACTGACACGTGAGAGATCTACAGTATTGAGGTTGATATGTGAAAGCAGACGCCCTGGAGTGGCGACAATAATATCTGCCCCCATACGCAAAGCCCGCTTCTGCTGCTCCCATTCAATGCCACCAGTACCGCCATAGATAGGCACTGCACTCACCCCGCTAACGAAGTAGGAAAAGGCATCAATCTGTCGGTCAATCTGCTGTGCGAGCTCTCTCGTAGGTGCCATGATGACGGCATTGACATACTCCTCGGGATACTCACCCGACGCCAGTTCGCTTAGAATTGGTAGCACAAAGGCAGCAGTCTTCCCCGTACCTGTCTGAGCACACGAAATCACGTCTTGCCCCTCAAGTATATGGGGAATAGAGGCCTCTTGGACTGGCGATGGATGATTGAAACCCATCGCATCTAGCCCATCCAATACCGTTGGATGAAGTCCAAAGGAGTAAAAGTCGTCGTGCTCTGGTATATTATCTCTGTCTATATTCATTTCTTCTCTAATTCATTGATTATATCTAGCCACTCTTGGCTCCCCCTCTTGGCGATAATCGCACTATCTATTGCTACCTTGAGGCTATCTGCAGTCGCATTCACTAGCCATACCTGCTGTAGCTCAAAGCCAATGCCTTTGGAGCTTTGTAGCGTGCTATCTACTGCCACAATCGCATCGGCTAGGTTTTTATCGCAGATGAGGTAGTCGATTTCCCCCTTAGAGAGTTTTGTCGCCAATTGCATCGTAGGTAGCTCGCTACTCTCTATTGATAGGCTAGGGTAGTTGAGCTCCGCTAGGTTCTCTAGGATTGTGATGGCAGCTTGGTCTTCTTCCGATACCCATACCGTGACTGGCTCCTCTCCAGTAAAGTCTGCCTCCCAATTGGTGTTACTAGCCTTGTGGAGTAGATTGAAGCTAGAGGTGTAAAGCCATTCAGTAGGCGTTGTGCCCTCTATTTTATTCGCCATAGAGAGGGGCATGGTGGTAGCATAAAGCTGCACCTCCCCTTTTTTTAACTTCTCTATCGCATCGCCCCTAGTGGCAAAAGGCACTATTTCATATTCCCTTTGCGGTAAAACTAGCTCCAAAAGCTTCTTGGCACGCCCCGTCATCTCCCCAAGAGAGTCTACTCTAAGCCCATCAGGCGAAAGGTCGACAGCCACTTTGACAACCGTTGAAGTGGGCTGATCCGACTGTCGCTGAGCTCTACGTGCGGTAAAAACCCACATGAGGAGGGCTGCGGCTAGAATGGCAAAGCCATTGGCAATGGTCACGCGCTTGGACTTAGAGAGTTGAGACATCGTATCCTTATTGCTTAGTTTCTTAAATCAACTGCGACGCCCATCCTCAATACTGGTGGGTAAAGCGGGTAGTTGGGCATCGTGAAGTGACTTGGCTTGAAGAGTAGAGCCCCTACATTGTAGTACTTTACGAAAAAGCGAGCCCTCTTGAGGTGGGCATTGACGTAAGCATTGAGTAGAGGGGCTTCACCACCAATCTTAATATCTTCTTGCGGTCTAAATTGCTGGGTACTTGGCTCATAGTAAGGTGCGTAGTAGGCGGTATGCCACTTAGCATCTGCCCCTACCTGTAGAGTCATCACCTTAGCTATTAGGAATTTAAGATAAAAGTTGGAGTAGACGGAGACCATAGGGAGAGGGGTGATGTCGTGGTGGCTACTACTCTGCCAAATAACGCTATTCTCCCAGTTAAGTATCTTCCAGCTGAGGCTTTGATCCAGTCCAACTGAGATGACCCTCGTATTCAATTCCGTCTGCACTGGTATGCCCTTCATATCAGGGGCAATAGGATTTTGAAGCGTCTCAAAATTGGCAAAGATACGGCTCTTGGTAAAAGGAATATTCATTGAGCCTCCCACTCTGAGCAATTGTATCATCTTGAGCGACCTATCCCACTCGTGTAGACTTGCTTTGAACTTCCTAAGGTAGTAAGAGGGTTGGATATTTTGGAAGTCAACATTTGCCGAGACGGTCACCGTATGTCCCAGTAGAGGGATGTGGGTATTCAATTGACCACTCACCTCCACCTCACCAGCTTGTGCTCCGATGAGGGCTACCTGTCCCCACGCATAGTAGTCAAAGTACTTAAAGGAGTTACTACTGATGCGACCACCAACAGATAGACTGTTTTCGGTCGCTTCGTTTTTCTCCACCTCATCTATTTCTAGACGCTGAGCATCGGCCCAATTCATAAGTGGCTGAGAGTATTTACGGTAGTCATGAGCCACAAAGGCAGCGATGCCCATCTTTGCCCACTTCTTAAAGCCCTCCAGCACTTCCACACCTACCGTATTGCTAATGCAAAGGGTAGAAAAAGAGTCATTGGGGAAGTATCGTGCTCCTGCCGGCCGAGGAATGACCGGATTGGGGTACTCTTTTTCAAAAGCAGGGTCAAGAGAGACCCACTCTCTTCTCCCCTTCTCTAGCTGAAAGTCGTGAAATATGGCAGCAACAGGCACAAATACCCGATTCGCCTTTTCTGCCTCCGCCTCTTCCTCCTCGTCTTCCGTTGGTACTTTCGCTTGCCCAGAGGATTTTCCTAGTCGTCGCCTCGCAGGCCCTTGTGGGACGGGGGTTGTCGTGAGGGTATCTACTGGCAACTCCAATGGTGCGGGCATAAGACTATCCGTGGGTAGGCTACTTGCTGTTTCGGTTGGTGGTAGTTGGGTAGACTCCTCGGGCAAGGGTAGCTCTGACTTCATTTCCTCTACCTCTTTATCTAGCCTATTGCCCTCCTTATCCTGGTAATAGCCAAATCGATATTTGTGGTGTAAGCGACCCGAGCCATACACCATCCTATTCCACGTGGATTTATAGCGTGTGGGGATATCCTTGGGGAGTAGGGTGCGTCGACCTTCCATAAAGTCATCGGGATTGGTCACGTACCGCATATCGGTAATACCTCCACTCTCCTGATTGGTGGCATTGGTATTGCCCATCGAAGCGTAGGCTTGGTATCGGTCGCCCCGATAGTAGGAGAATACCCGATAGGTAAAGTTTTTACTGCTTGTTTGGGCATAATAACCATTGGCATAGTCAATATCAATATCGCCACCCAAGCTCCACTCCTTGCCGAGGTTGGAAGAAAAGGTGAAGGTGAAGTTTTGCTCCTTATTCTCATTATTCCCCACGGTGAGGTACTTCAAAAAGGTGTAGGGCGTCTTTGTGTCGTACCATTGCATCCGTTGCTTATTACGGAATAGATGCCCATAGGGCTGGGTAAAGAAAAACTGCCCCCACCGATTGATAGGGAGATCAAAGTAGATTTTTGATTGATAAGGCGAGGCATAGGTGCCGGCATAAGCCTCTGCCACGCTAAGCCCCTCAATATATGCACGACTATGGTAATTGAGCATCATCGTATCTACCGATGCACTCTGCAAGTCTCCTGTACGTGGTGTAAGGTAAAAGGAAAAGAGACTACTCAGACGATCCCTATCCGAGTCATCATAGTCATCTTTCTTCTCTTTTCGCTCACGCAGTTGCTTGTCCATATCTATCTGTGCATAGGATTCTATGCCAAATAGAGATAGGAGTAGGGCGAGAAGAAGTATTTGGTACCGTGGCTTCATCTCCATTCCTTGTGATTAAACGTAAGAGGGCGAGCAACTTTTGGTAAGTAGGCTACCACAGCCCCGTTCTTGACTACCTCAGTGCCATTAACAAAGGTTGAAACGACACTATGCTCAAAGGTATGCCCCTCTAGTGGGCTCCAACCACACTTGCTAGCAATATTGTTCTTTGAGACCGTCCAAGGCTTATTAGGATCAACCAGTACCAAGTCTGCAAAGTACCCTTCACGGATATATCCACGCTGCTCCACCTCAAATAGGTCGGCTGGGTTGTGGCACATACACTCAACCACTCGCTCTATACTGAATACCCCTTGGTCGGCTAGCTCTAGCATCATCAGCAGTGAGTGCTGTACCAGTGGACCTCCTGAGGCTGCGGTAAGTGCACCGCCCTCCTTTTCGGAGAGTAGGTGTGGAGCATGGTCGGTGGCAATGATATTAAGCTTGCCACACCTTACGGCCTCTCTCAGGGCCTCCCTATCTTGAAGGGTTTTGACGGCCGGGTTCCACTTGATGCGGGTGCCCAGTCGTTCGTAGTCTTGATCCGTAAACCAAAGGTGATGAACACATACTTCTCCCGTGATGTGTTGGCTCTCGTCTAGTAGCTCCAGCTCTTTAGCCGTGCTTAGGTGGAGGATATGTAGCTTTGCTCCAGCCTCCTTGGCTAGTTGGCTTGCCTTTAGGCTACTTTCGTAGCACGCTTCAGCACTCCTAATAACAGGGTGCCACTTTACGTCTGGGTCGTTGCCCACTTCGGCAATCACCTTGGCTTTATTCCGTTGGATTACCTCCTCACTTTCGCAGTGAGTGGCAATCAGAAGAGGAGCATCTCTAAAGATAGCTCTCAGGGCATCGTCGTGGTCCACCAGCATATTGCCGGTTGAGGCACCCATAAACACCTTCACCCCAGGCGTGTATTTCCTATCTACTTGTGTGAGGAGAGGGGCATTGTCATTCGTAGCACCGAAGTAAAAAGAGTAGTTGGCAAAGGAGCTTTTCTTTGCGATCTCCATCTTGTCCTTCCACGCCTCTAGGGTGATGGTTTGTGGCATCGTATTGGGCATCTCCATAAAACTGGTTACGCCACCAAGAATAGCGGCACGACTTTCTGAGGCGATATCCCCTTTGTGGGTGAGCCCCGGCTCGCGGAAGTGAACCTGATCGTCAATCACCCCTGGCAGGCAGAGAAGTCCCTTTGCCTCAATTACCCTGTCGGCAGTTGGTAGCTCGTCCCCGCTTGTGTAGATGCGAGCTATCTGCTCACCTTTGATCAGTATGGAAGCATTCTCCAGTCTCTTCCCCTCGTTGATTATATTCGCTCCTTTGATTAATATAGACATGGTCTCTCTCTTTCTTTTATTCCTCTAGTTGCACACTTCCTTTCTGTGGAAACTTACGGGTCATTCCCCACCAACGCAGTTTCAATACTCCGAAGAAAGCTTCACCAAAGATGCTACTATTCATCTTGCTAGTGCCGTGTACACGGTTGACAAATACAATTGGCACTTCAGTTAGCTTGAACCCGCACATCTTAGCGGTATACTTCATCTCGATTTGAAAAGCATATCCCTTGAAGTGGATCTCATCCAGATGGATGGTCCGAAGCACCTCAGCTCTATAGCAAACAAAGCCAGCGGTAGCGTCATTGACCTTCATCCCTGTGACGATGCGGACATACTTCGAGGCAAAGTAGCTCATCAACACCCTACCTAGTGGCCAATTGACCACATTGACCCCCTTCACATATCTCGAACCGATGGCTAGGTCGGCACCCTCCACGGCACAGGCTTCGTAGAGGCGGACCAGATCCTTTGGGTTGTGGCTAAAGTCGGCATCCATCTCGAGGATATAGTCGTACCTCTTCTCAAGAGCCCACTTAAAGCCTGCAATATAGGCGGTGCCAAGCCCTTGCTTCCCTTCGCGTTCTAGGATATGCACCCTCCCAGGGTATTCTTCAATAATCTTGTGCACCTCCTTAGCTGTGCCGTCGGGCGAATTGTCGTCTACCACCAGCACCTCAAAAGGTATTGGTAGGTCCATCACCGCCTCTATGATTGCTCTGATATTTTCAATCTCATTATAGGTGGGAATGATTACCAACCTTCTATCGCCATCTCTAGTCATGACTTGTTCTCCTTTCTCAAAGCTCTATCCTTTGCAAATAGAGCGTAGATATAAAATACAGTGGCTACTGCAAATAGTGGCAACCAAATATTGGAGCCTTGGATCATAAAACCACCAGATACTAAATAGATCAATAGCCCAATGAACGTCATGCGATCCAGCCGACGAATCCTTTTCTCCTCGCTACCTCCTTTGCTACTTATTTGCAAAAGGGTCGCTATTGCAGCCATGCCACCACCTATCGCTACCAACCAGCCACTATAGGGTTTTGTACAGTCGGGCTCAAATAAGATAGCCCCAATCAATACCAAAATAGGACCGATTGTCTGTAGGTTTCTTACCCACCTATTGTCATATTTAGTATGCTTACTCATCACTTAAGTAGGTATATTTCTTCGTCCTCCTCCTTCATTAGGTACCGCTCTCTAGCAAATTTCTCCAAGCGGTCTCTCTCAATCCAGAGATCCTCTTTCGCCACCTTAGTTTTCTCTATCTCCCTTTTCAACTCTCGTATTTCTCGCTCTTGTTTGTCAAGGGTACGGCTGTACTTCAGCTGAGTCCAAACACTTGTATTGCTGGGAATAATGATCTTAATAAGAAACAATATAGCAAATAGCAGAAAAGGATTGACCCTTTTCAGCCATCGCCAAACAGCCTTGCCCACGGCAGAAATATGACTTCCAAACTTGCCCATAACTACCCCCAAAGATACCAATTTATTCCGATAATAAGAGGGCCCCATCCGCGTAATCAGGGGTTACCCATTAGAAAGGTCTTGCCATGAATGACCTCCCCTCGTGGGAGGTCAGACGGATCATTGCCACTAGTCGAGGCTCGTAGAGCTGATGACTAGGGAAGCAAAAACCGAACCACCCCTACCATTCGACCCCTTGTGGGTCGGACAACCCATTCTAGGATTAATCTGATGCGGTTGTCCGACCCGCAAGGGGTCGTGGGATAGGGGGGGATGACCGTTGATCCCCCGGTCGTTCGGGGGCCTAGCCCCCTCCGACTCGGGGGCTAGGATCCGTCGGACCTCTGGCGAGGTCCTTACTCGTAGACAACCCGCTAAAGATCATACGATAAGACCTTTCTAATGCGTAACCCCTGCCGCGTAATTAGAGGGTGCTACAATCTATATTGATCCATATTAAGGATGTTGGGTTTTGAGTGCGTCTTCATCTTTCCAAAGTAGTAGGAGATAGAGAAGTTTACTGACGGGAAGGCGGTATCTTCAAAATAGAGCACTTTGAGGTTGGGGTCTTGTCTGTACTCGTTCTCTGTGCGAGATATCCGAATCGGGTTGCTAATGGCAAGTGAAAAATCCCAATCACTCCCGCTTGGTTGGTACCTCATATCTATCTTGCTTCTTAGTCTTTTCCCTACCAATACATCTTGCATCATCCAGCTGTGTGCGTACGATATCCCAGCGTTAAGTTGTAGACCTGAAGCAAGGGTAAATGTGTTATTAAAATCGGCGTAAGGCTGTGTATGCCGTTTCAGCCAAATTGCTTTTGGGTGATATTGAAAGACCACTCCTACCTCTGCGGAAGTATACCACCAGGGGGTAATATTTCCTGAGTATGAAAGGTTACCAGTCCACTTGTGTTGAGTAGGCATGTTTCTATTGGTAACAATGACGATTGGGGCTTCGTAGAAGTAACTATTTTGTAAGTAATCATTGGTGATAGAGTAGCTGAGTCCTAAACCTAATGACTTCCAGTAATAGTCTAATCCAAATGAATGGGTAGAGGCGGGGCGTAGTTCAGGATTGCCAACAGAGTAGAGATAGTCATTCCTTTTTGTGCGATAGCTATTGGTAAGCGCAAATGGCGGACGAAAGAGCCATTTGGAATATCTCAGACTGATATTGCCGTATGCTCCTGCATTATACCCAATTCTTACAGAAGGCAATAATTGCCCCACATTAAGCTTCTTATTGGCTGTTCGGGAGTAGGCATAAGTATGTTCGTATTTCAAACCTCCTGTTAAGCTCCATACCCCTTTACTCATCTGTAGCTGGGCAAAAATAATGGCCAAATGCTCTTCGTACAAAGAGTGAGCGTCTGTGAGAGATTGAGATTGCCCTTGTCCGTGGAAGCTATAGTTGGTGTTGCTTTTAGTCATCGTATATGAGGCGCCAGACTCTAGAGCCCATACGGGGGTTAGCTGTGTAGATAACTGAGTAGCAGCGTAGAATTGTTGGTTGCTTTCATCGTTGATATTCTGCTCCTCCTTAATAGGATTGCCATCGGCAGAGTAACGCAAAGCATCTGTGGCATGTGCTTTGTTCTTCAAATAGAAGAGGGAGTTCAGCCAGTTGTATTTATCGTCTTTAGAGTGCCAAGAATGATTGAATTCCCCAGTGAAAGAGGTAGAGCTACTGTTGCCATTAGTCAGTATGTCTTGTAGTAGGGGTTTGGTTGGCTGCTCTAACACTGTAGCCGATTCATACAGAGAGTTAGGAGCTCTGCGATAACTTGCCGTGCCATTAATGGAGTGTAACTCGCCGAGCTGAGCACTGGCTCCAAGGTTGAAGCTATACGCTAGGTACTTATTGCTATGGTAATGATTATTCTCCTTGATGACTTTGTTGTCGAAGTAGTACTCCCTTTCCACAAAGTAATGGGGATATCTCGACGAACTCACAGAGGCATTTGCAAACCCTTGCACACGAGAGTTGCCATATACGAAGCGAGCATAAAGTCCTTCATCGTGGGCAGGATGCTTTTTCCCATTTTTAATCGCGTTGCCAGCATAGCCAAAGTCGGCAGATAGAGAGCCTGTATATCCGTTGATCTCTTTCAGTACAATATTAACATACCCACCCGTAATGCCACTTCCGAGATCTGCGGACTGCCCTAATTGCACTTCGATTCGCTCGATCATATCTGAGCGAAGAGCTAGCAAACGGTCATGAAGGGTACCACCTGATAGGTTGGTTTTTTGCCCATTGATACGCACTTCTGCGGGGTTGCCGTCGATTAAGAAGCTATCTCCTGACTGGCTTACCCTAGGGGTTCTTCTGAGGTAATCAATGGCATTATACCCTTTGAGTTGATACATTGGGGTATGCTTGATGTCGAACGTGAGGATTCCCTCTTTCATCCGAACCGCCCGTCTTACTGCCGTGACAGCTACTTCGTCCAATTCATTTGAGATAGAGACTTGGCGTTTCCCCAGGTTGATGATCCCATTGAGCGGGGCAGGTAATAGCTCCTCAAAGAGAACCTTACCTTGGAACGTTGCTCGAATAGCGGTCTCTTTCTCCGATAGGTCAAAGGCGACATACCCTAGGGAGTCGGTGTAGTGTATCTGGATCGTTTCGGCATCTTTTTCTAAAGAAGCTAATGTCGTTAGCGTCACATAAGGAATAGGTTCTCCATCGGAATCAATAATGGTTCCTACAACTTGTTGTGCGTTGAGTGACGAGAAGGCACTGAGTAGCACAGATATTATTGAAAATAAGGTGAGGTGTTTCTTCCTGTTCATATCATTCTCGGTATTCGTAGATTCAAATTACTAGTGCAATTTACTTATCATTTTCCAGCCAGACAGCCATAGGGGCTTTACCTCCAGGGATATAGTTAAAAGATATGCTAAACCACAGTCCATTGCATCCTGTTGCCTTAATATTCTCATTTTTCTTGAACTCCATATTTTTACTTGGTCAGAAGCCCTGTGTCAGAGTGAGTGTTGTTAATCTTCTGACGAGCTATGTCTATTTTTTTTCCAAAACTAAAGTTGTAGGATAACTTCAAGTATATCGTATTAGCTGTTTGATTTGATATATTCCACCTATCCATCTGTAATATAGCTCCTGGATGAGTTTTTTGCCCACTCCTATACTCCTTAACGAATAAATATTTGCCACCGATACCAATATTCAACCCAAAATTCGTTTTATAACTAACTTCTGCCACCGTTGCTTTAGGAGCCTTGATCAACCACAAGCCTTGCATATAGTTACTTGCAGATTGATACATTAGCATAGTGTGCCAGTTCTTGATGTTATAATCAATCTGAAAGAAATAGCGTAAATAGTTATTATCCCATTTATTACCTTCGTTCTGAATATGACCAAGTACGTAATTTCCCCAAGAGCTAAAACTAAGTTTTGGGTTACCAAGTGGCATGTATTTTATTTGCCAAGCGACAAGAAAGTCTGCAAGAGAATTCAGATTCTTGTATGTTTCTGCGATGTAGCTTTCTCGCTTTTCAAAAAATGGGAGGATAGCCCCTTGGGCGAAAGAATAGCTTAAATTAATAGCTGTAGTAAGATAGTTATTATAGAAGTTCCCTCCAACCGTAAACCTATGCTTGAGATAGGGCTTGAGCTCGGCATTACCGACAAAAACATATTTATAATCTTTGTAAATAGGAGTTTCCGTCAGCATTGAAATACTTGGAGTTATATTATCTATGTTATAGAAAGCAAAAAGCCCAATCCTCTTCCTTGGGGTATAATAAACTCTAGCATTGGGCTTAAATGTAAAGAAGGAGAAGGATTGATTATGCTTTGGATTGCGAAAATTCACTTGCTGTAATCCTAAACTACCATATAGTTGCCATTTCCCTATGGAGATTGAGGCATCTGAATAAATATTCAATATATTAATCGAGGAAAAGGATTTGCGAGGCATAGCAACCTCTCCGATATGGAGTTCTTGATCGTTTGTGCTGAAATTATCTCGAATGCCGAATTTTAATGTCGCTTTTTCGAAGAAATGACTATATTGTAAGTCTGCAGTGGTGCTTTTCTTGAGACCATACACTTTAGAATATTCGTCAAAGAACTTTTCCCCTGTCAATTTCTCCTCAATGTAAGATGAGTTGAGCTGGGATTTATAAAGGCCTCCGCTAAAATCAAATAATAGCTCTCTTTTTTTGCCAAACCTCTTGGCTATGTAGACATCCCAAGCGTAAGACTGCCACCTTATATGGCTGGGAGAATTGGCTTTTAGAATATCTACTTCAGAGGAAATAACCTTTTGTTGATAGTTTGAAAGTTCATCATATAGAGAAAGTTTCCCAGTGGCATTAAGCTGAAGATTATTACCCCACATTTTCATTACCCCAAACTGAAAATTATGTTGTTTTCTTTCCCATGGGGACTCCATACCAATTTTTTCTTTACTATATATTTTATTTTCATAGTTGTAGACGAGCTTTTCATCCTGACGATATATGCTACGACTGAGTACATTGTCATAAGTCGTAGAGAAACGCCACTTATTAACATTGTAAGCTGCGGAAAAAATATTAGTGCCATCTAATCTGGTGACTGCATCTGTCAAATCCACAAATATATTACCTCCTTGTATCTCCTTTTTTGTGATAACGTTGATAACCATACTCGCTCCCATCGAAATAAAACGCGCAGGAGGATTTCTATAGACATCTACTTTAGAGATGTCTCCCTTGTCAATGACTAACAAATCTTTTTCTTCAACCTTAACTCCATTGAGTAGAATAAGTACTGAACCTCCATCTGAAGCTGTAAGTGTTCGCCATCCCGTTACTGTTAATGACGGTATGAGAGAAAGAGCCTCTAAGAATGTAGAATAATTTTTCATCTTCATAGGGTTAAACCGATAACTTTCGTGAGATGAGAGCCTATTCACCTCACTTGGACTTACAACAACTTCTCCAAGTAACTGCGAGTTGGTTCTTAGTTTAATATTCCCCACTTCTTTTTCAGAGTATTCCGCCTCATAGGGATAATAACCAATGTAAGTTACGCGCAAAATAAACTTATGGGGAACTTTGTTTAATTGCAACGAGAATAAGCCCAAAGAATCAGATACACAGTGAGTAAGAAGAGTGCTATCTTGACTCGACAGCATCACTACTGATGCATACGGAAGGTTCTCTTCTGTATCTGAGAGTATTTTACCTCGAACTATTTCTTGAGCATAGGAGGGAAAAGATACATTAAATAGTACAATCGAAAGTACTAGCAAATGCAGTACTTGGTACTTATTTTTTATTCCTGTATTCATAACATCAAATTCCATTTCTTACACTTGGAACACTTAGGGTCTGGTTGATTCCCAATTTCCATTCCATGAACATTAACAACATCTACATAGCATACATGTTTAAATATTTCACCTTTACACTCAAATAAATGTTGACAGGAGTTGCACGGAGGGTTGAAGTTCCTCGAAATATTTCCGTCAAAAATAGATACGGCTTTATCGGAATCCCATATTTCTTCTAAAGTTCGTTCTTAAATGTTTCCTAAAACAAACAGAGGGTTCTTGTAAAGCATTTCACATACAGTGCAAGTGCCATCACATAAAATAGATACAGACCGAACTCTCGATGGTTTTTCATCAATGAGACCAATATAATCCTCCATCTCCTCGTTGGATACAGGCTTATTAGGCAAAAAGACCGCAACTTTATTGATGTACACATCTCTCATAAGCGTATAGAGTTATATAGCAGTAAGTGCTTATTTTTCAACTCTTCTATATCCAACTCATTCCCTGTTATGGATTGGATAAACGAATCTCCATAGTATAAAGAGCGAAACATAGATACGACCAGGGGCGGGTCAATGCTTTGATTCAGTTCGCCGGCAGAGAGACCTTTCTCGTAATATGTTAGCCACAATTGTGTTATTTCTTGATCCAAAGCTTTGCACCTATCATTAAACCCTTCGTAATGAAATTTGGCAGAGGATAGTAGGTTGATATACTCTGTGGAATTCACATATATAAGGGAGTTCCTTACAGAATTCATCCGCTCTTTCGTATGATTTAATTCGTTCATGATAAAGCTAAGAAATGGCTTCTCATTTGATGCAAGTTCTTCTCTCTCTAAGGAGTTAGATAGAAGTTCAAAGACGAATTTGTCAATGACCGCTCTGTATAATCCTTCTTTGTTCTTTACCTTATAGTATATAGCTCCTCTAGACAATCCGATTATTTCTTCCAAATCCGCCGTAGTGACATCCGCATACTCCTTCACCAAAAAGAGTTTGAATGCCCCTACGAGTATTTGATTCCTACGTTCTTCACTCTTACTTATCATAGTTTAGTACTACTGTAATAATATTCTTTCCGAGTGCTAAGTTAGACATAAGAAATTAAACTACCAAGTAAGCCGTGAAAAAGGTCAGGGGTTACGCATTAGAAAGTTCTTACCG
>NZ_KV820689.1:0-15790 GCF_001815465.1 Porphyromonas sp. HMSC077F02
CACCACAGATGTATGACATGCCCGTCATACTTAAAAATAGCCCCCTCGGTTTTCCGAGGGGGCTACTCATATATATAAGGAGTATCTTACATCACGAGGGCGAGAGTATCGCGAGCGATCAGTAGCTCCTCATCGGTAGGCACGATGAGTACTTTCACCTTACTACGGTCGGTAGAGAGGACTACCTCCTTAGCTCTTACACTATTATTGAGCTCCTTATCAATCTCAATGCCAGCATACTCCATGTGGTCACATACATACTCGCGGGTGCTAGCTTGGTTCTCACCTACACCACCAGTGAATATGATGGCATCTGCTCCGTCGAGTAGTGCGAGATAAGCTCCCACGTACTTCTTGATACGGTGGTCGTACATAGCTAGGGTAAGCTTTGCACGCTCATTGCCCTCGGAGATGGCCTTCTCCAAGTCGCGCATATCGCTAGAGATGCCTGAGAAGCCGGCAACGCCCGACTCCTTATTGATCAATTGGCTCAATCCCTTGGCATCTAGCCCCTCTTGCTCCATAATGAATACGAGTGCTCCTGGATCCACATCACCAGTACGAGTACCCATCATCAAGCCTTCGGTAGGGGTCAATCCCATAGAGGTATCGAGTACCTTACCGCCCTTGATAGCAGTAACGGAACCACCATTACCAATGTGGCAGGTGATGAGCTTTGCTTTGTGGTAGTCGAGGCCTAAAATCTCACAAGCGCGCTGGCTCACATAGCGGTGGCTAGTACCGTGGAAGCCGTAGCGACGTACCTTGAGATCGCTATACATACGGTAAGGAAGGGCATACATATAGGCCTCTGGCTCCATACTCTGGTGGAAGGCGGTATCAAATACAGCTACCTGCTTTACGTTTGGAAGGAGCTTGGTGATAGCATCCACTCCCTTGAGGTTGGCAGGGTTATGGAGAGGTGCCAATACGCTGATCTCATCAACTGCCTTAAGCACTTCGTCATTGATCAATACGCTCTCGCTGAATCTCTCACCACCATGTACCACGCGGTGTCCTACCGCGCCGATCTCCTCGTAGCTCTTGATGAAGCTATACTTAGGATTGATCAGGGTATCAAGGATCAGCTCCACCGCCTCCTTTTGGGTAGGCATATTGTGCTCAATGACTACCTTCTCACCATCGGAGGTCTTGAACTTTAGGAAAGAGTCGGGCAGACCGATCTTCTCTACACCACCACTGGTAATCTCCGACTCATTCTGCATATTGTAGAGCTTATACTTTACCGATGAGCTCCCGCAGTTTAGCACTAATATCTTCATAATCTATCTATTTCTTTCTCGTTTACTTATTATTCAATGCGGCAGTTGCCTGATTGCTGGTGATGGCTACCATGTGATATACGTCCTCTACGGAGCAGCCACGGCTAAGGTCGTTGACAGGCATGGCGATACCTTGGAGGATAGGGCCAATCGCTTCGGCACCACCTAGACGCTGTACCAGCTTGTAGCCGATATTGCCCGACTGAAGGTCGGGGAAGATAAGCACGTTGGCATGACCTGCCACCTTGCTACCTGGTGCCTTGCTGCTACCGGTCTTGAGGTCAAGGGCAGCATCGGCCTGCAGCTCTCCATCAATAGCGAGCTCGGGAGCGAGTTCCTGAGCTAGTCGAGTAGCCTCTGTCACCTTATCTACATTCTCATGCTTAGCACTTCCCTTAGTGCTGAAGCTGAGCATCGCCACCTTTGGCTCAATGCCCACTAGAGTCTTAGCCGTTTCGGCACTAGAGACGGCAATCTGAGCTAGCTCCTCAGCAGTTGGGGCAGGCATCACGGCGCAGTCGCCAAAGACGAGGGTACCATCGGCACCATATTGAGACGCCTTGGTGAGTAGGATAAAGGCACCGCTCACCACCTTGATACCAGGGGCGGTCTTGATGATCTGGAGTGCTGGACGAAGTACGTTACCAGTGGTGTTTTGGGCACCAGCCACTTCACCATCGGCATCACCTGCCTTGATCATAAGGCAAGCGAGGTATAGTGGATTCTCGGCTAGAGCAGTTGCCTCCTCTAGGGTCATCCCCTTCTTCTTACGAAGCTCATAAAGGATATTGGCATACTTCTCCTTATCGGGATTGCCCTTGGGGCAAACGAGGGTAGCCCCTGTAGCGATGTGGGTGAGCCCTAGCTCCTTGGCTTTCGCTTTGATCTCATCAGGATTACCGATCAGGATAAGGTCGGCTACCCCTTCGGCTAAAATCCTATCGGCAGCACGTAGTGTGCGCTCCTCTAGCCCTTCTGGCAATACGATGCGACGCTTTGCCGCTTTGGCATTGGCCACAATCTTCTCAAGTAGTTGCATAATGCTTTAGTTTTAGTTGTTCGTATGTTATTTATATTTGATCAGTATTAATCACTATAGGCACACAAATTTACCAAAAAAGTGTAACTTTGGGCTATGATGGATGGAATACTCGAACGATACCGGAGATATCTGCAGTATGAGCGAGGGATGTCGGAGCTCTCGATTGTCGCCTACCTCACCGATATAGAGCACTGGCTCACGCTGGAGGGGTGCAATGAATTGGAGGGGGAGGCACTGGAGCAGTTTTTGTGTTCGGTGGATACCCGACGGGCAAGAAAATCGCTCATAAAACTGATGGAGACGCCCGACGCCACTCGTAGTGTGAAGCGACGGCTTTCGGCACTCAGAAGTCTCTACGGCTATCTGATGAAGATCGAAAAGGTGGAGCACAACCCATTCAAGGCGGTACAGGTGCCTAAGGATGGGCAGTATCTCCCCACTTTTGTCAATGCCGATCTGCTCACTCGCCATATCGAACGGCTCTACAAGGAGGCGGAGGAGGAGCCGACTAGTGAAGGGAAACGGGTAGCGTGGCAGCGGGCCTTTGTAGTGGACCTACTTTTCCAAACAGGAATGCGTCGGGCGGAGCTATTGGGACTGCATTTGGAGGATATAGATACCACTAAAGGGGAGCTAAAGGTACTCGGAAAACGGAATAAAGAGCGAATTATACCGCTTGGTCCTTTGATTTGTCAGAAAATAGATTTATATTTGGGGTACAGAAGTCCAAAGGTGGAGACAGAGGTCTTTTTACTCAATGACGAGGGCAAGCCAGCCAAGGCGGATTATGTATACAAAGTGGTGAAGGAGGCACTGGCCCCACTGCCACAATACTCAAGGAAAAGCCCGCATATCCTACGGCACAGTTTTGCCACAGCGATGCTCAATAATGGGGCGGACCTGATGAGCGTCAAGGAGCTACTAGGACACGACTCTATCTCTAGCACAGCAGTCTACACACACACCACTTTTGAGGAGCTTCGTAAAATGTATAACGCACACCCTAGAAGTAGGGAGTCTAGTAAAGAAAGGAGAACAAACCATGAAGACGAAGGTACAGGCAGTCAACTTTGACATGACAGAGAAGTTGCAGGAGTTTGTAGAGAAGCGTGTCGCCAAGCTAGAGCGATTCTATGCCGAGATCATCGATGCAGAGATCGTCCTCACACTGGAGAAGCCTGAGCAGGCAAATAACAAGAAGGCTCGAATCACTCTCGCAATCAAGGGGCCAGACCTCTTTAGTGAGAAGCAGGCCAATAGCTTTGAGGAGGCAGTGGTAGAGGCGTGTGAAGCACTCGAAAGGCAACTGGAAAAGCACAAGGAGCGTAAATAATAGATACTAAATAGTAAAGCTATAGGCTACAGGGTCACAAGACTCTGTAGCCTATTTTTTGGTGGCTTGCGGAGGTGCCTTGCGGGAGTGCCTTTCTCGGACAAGTCGGACGAGTCGGACAGGTCAGACAGGTCGGACACCGCCACCTGCTGTGGGCTAGCTGCGGGGTTAGTTGCGGTGGCTAGCTGAGGTGGCTAGCTGCGGGGTTAGTTGCGGTGGCTAGCTGGGCGTCCGACTCGTCCGACTTGTCCGACCTGTCCGACTCGTCCGAGAAAGGCATCCCCCTGTCCGAGAAAGGTACCCCCTCGTCCGAGAAAGGCCCTCTGATAAAGCCCCTAAATCTGGGCAGTACCGACGCGGTCTCAAAAGTTTTTAGTAGATTTGTCGGTAAACTTAAAATTAGGGTCAAAGCAAAGCTAGATGAAACAACATAAGACTTACAAGCTACTCTACCTGCTGGTAGCACTCCTCACCTCTTACGGCTGTGCTACAGCACAGAAGGTGGAGCGATACAGTGTGGGAGCGCTCAACGATAATCGAGTAGTCTACGCTCTTCCGCAGACCATTCTCTATCTGCAAGTAACGTCGGAGGTAACGAAGGAGATCCCTGGGGAGCTTTCGCTCTATGCGGAGCGGTATCTTGGCACTACCAATGCGGTGCTAGAACCAGCACTTAAATACCAGCTTAAGAGTATTGAGGTGGGGGCAAGAGGAGTGGCCGATGAGGAGCAACGCTTCTCCATTGACTTCCGAAAAAATAGCACCGCCACCAATGTATCGCTGACGGAGGATGGGGTGTTGGTGGGAATCAACCTGCAAGAGGAGGTAACCCTCCCTACCCCTCTCGACACTCGTAGCAACGAACTGAGATGGGCGGAGCTGCCTGAGGTGAGGTTTCCACTAGAGTATATCCAAGCCACTACAGCAGCCGCAAAGGCGAAGGTATTGGCCGATAACATCTACCGCATTCGGGAGAGTCGTGACCTAGTAGTGAGTGGCGAGTCGGAGCAACCTTTTGCCGATGGCAAAGCCCTTGAGATAGCGGTGAAGCGACTAGATACTGAGGAGGCAGCCTTTACACGCCAATTCAATGGGGTGCGACAGTCGCAGGAAATCGTGCAACTAGCAGACCACCTTTCGGCAATGGAGGAGGGGCGTCACGTGGTGGCTCGCTTCTCAACTCGCGAGGGACTACTCCCAGCAGAGGACCTTCGTGGGGAACCAATTTACCTAGAGATAAAAGTGGTGGAGCAGGCAACCCCTCTTGATGAGAAGGAGCAGAAGCGACTAGAGCGTCGTCTCTCCAAGGGGATAGTCTATTGCGTGCCTGGCACGGTGCGTGCCACCATCACCTATCGAGGGCAGGTGCTTGAGAGTAAGGAGGTGCCAGTGGCACAGCTGGGCAACCTCGAGGCACTCGATATGGTGCTCTTCAATACCAAAGGGCACACCACCTCCGTAGAGCTTTACCCGATGAATGGCGGACTGAAGGAGGTCAAAGAAGTCAACCTATAACAACCTTACAACGAGATAATTATTAACTTAAGTATTCACTGATAAACAAAAACTTCACAACATGTTTAAAGATCATCCTAAAGGATTAATACCAGCGGCCCTCTCCAATATGGGTGAGCGCTTCGGGTATTACATTATGAATGCAGTGCTCCTGCTCTTCCTGGTCTCCAAGTTTGGAATTAGCGACCAGTGGAGTGGGGTTATTTACTCGGTATTTTATGCCCTGATTTACGTACTCAGCCTTGTAGGTGGTGTATTAGCCGACCGCAAGAATAACTACAAGGGAGTCATTATGGCAGGACTTATTGTGATGGCATTAGGATATATCCTCCTCTCCATTCCAATTACCTCTACCTCCGACAACATCAGCTGGCTCCTACCATTTACCTGTGTATCACTTCTGCTGATCGCATTTGGTAATGGTCTCTTTAAGGGTAACCTCCAAGCGATTGTAGGTCAGATGTACGACGACCTTGAGGCAGAGGCTGCCAAGAAGGGTCCTGAGGCACTTCGTATCGCCAAGACAAAGCGTGACTCTGGCTTCCAGATATTCTACGTATTTATCAACATCGGTGGTTTGATCGCTCCATTCGTAGCACCACTACTGCGTAGCTGGTGGCTAGGTCGTAATGGTCTGCTTTACAATGCAGGTCTTCCTGAGCTTTGCCATAAGGTCCTCAATAATGCTGCGATGACAGTAGAGGAGACTGCCAACCTAGCTAAGTGGACAGTAGAGGTAGGTGGTTCTGTACCTACACCAGAGTTCTGCCACACCTACCTTGAGGTATTCAATACTGGAGTACACTACTCCTTTATCGCTTCTGTAGTGGCAATGCTCATCTCTCTCATCATCTTTATCTCCACTCGTGGTCTATTCCCTGAGCCACCTAAAAAGGTACATGTTGAGACTCAAGGTTACACTGCCGAGGAGAAAGCAGCAATGGCAAGCGAGATCAAGCAGCGTATGTACGCTCTCTTTGCAGTGCTTGGAGTAGCGGTATTCTTCTGGTTCTCATTCCACCAAAATGGTCAGTCACTCTCCATCTTCGCTCGTGACTTTATCAAGACCGACGCCATACCACCTGAGATTTGGCAGGCTGTGAACCCCTTCTTTGTGATTGTGCTCACACCAATTATTATGGCGATCTTTGGAGCATTGGCACGAAAAGGTAAGAGTATCTCCACACCACGGAAGATTGTGTATGGTATGCTGATTGCGGCATTGGCCTATATCTTCTTGATCGCAGTATCTGTACACTATGGCTACCCATCTGGTACTGACTTCCGTGCTATGGATGCTGGGACTCAGGCGGCGATGAAGGCAGGTCCTTGGGTACTGATTGTTACTTATTTCTTCCTCACCGTGGCAGAGCTATTTATCTCTCCACTAGGGCTATCCTTTGTATCCAAAGTGGCACCTAAGCATCTTCAAGGTCTTTGCCAGGGCTTGTGGCTCACCGCTACCGCCCTTGGTAACCTACTGATCTGGCTCGGCCCAGTGATGTACAATAAGTGGCCAATCTGGGTAGGTTGGACAGTATTCGCTGCCGTCTGCCTCATCTCTATGGGCATCATGCTCTCTATGGTGAAGTGGCTGGAGAGAGTTACTAAGTAAAAACCAATCTGTAGGTAATGCACCAACTGAAAGGACTAAATGTAAGGCGGGTACTCCACTTCAATCGATGGAGTAGGAGTGCTGCTGCCGCCTTTCACTCGGTCGGGAATGTGGTGAATATCGGTCAGCTCCGCACCAATGTGCTGGAGCGGATCGCACCAAAATCCTCCGCCACCCTTCGCCTACTCAATGCCTCATGGCTGGAGCTATGGGAGCAGAAAGAAGCCGAAGAGTCGGGTGCCGACCCGTGGGAGGAGTCGCTTCTATCGTTGATTACGGTGGTGGCGACTACCGACACCATTGCTGCACTACCTAGTTAGACACTCAATACAAAGATGGGTGCTAAGGCTATTGTATGCCTTGGCACCCATCTCTTTTTATAGAATAAATAGATGAATATTGCAGAAAGAATTATCGGGGGAGAACGAATTACCTCACAGGAGGAGCTACTTCGGATTGTAGAAGAGACGCCTCGTGAGGAACTTTACGAAGCGTGCCACCAAATCACACGTGCCCTTTGTGGCGATGCGTTTGACACCTGCTCCATTATCAATGTAAAGAGCGGGCGCTGCAGCGAAGATTGCCACTGGTGCACTCAGAGTGGTCACTTCCAAACCAATTGCGAGAGCTACCCTGTGCTTCCCTCAGAGGAGGTGCAGGCACTCGCTAAGCACAATGCAGAGGTGGGCATCAAGCGGTACAGCCTTGTGGCGAGTGGCAAACGGCCAACTCGTGACGAGGTAGCCACCTACTGCGAAATGTACCGTGAGATAGACCGAAAGTGCCACTTACATCTTTGTGCCTCCCTAGGATTGGCAACGAAAGAGGCACTGCAATCGCTTCGAGAGGCAGGCTGCACCACCTATCACTGCAATATGGAGAGTGCCCCAAGCTACTTCCCCACCCTTTGCTCCACACATACTCAAGCGGAGAAAATAGAGACCCTACAGAATGCCCAAGCAGTTGGCATGCGACGTTGTAGCGGTGGCATCATCGGCATGGGCGAGGGCCGAGCTCAGCGAGTAGAGTTTGCCCTCTTCCTCGCCTCCCTTGGCATCGAGAGCATCCCTATCAATGTACTCCACCCGATGCCCGGCACCCCACTTCAGGATCAGCCCCACCTCTCTGCTGACGAGATCCTACTCGCCATCTGCATCTTCCGTTTGGCCAACCCAACCGCTTACCTCCGCTTCAGTGGCGGACGGGCACTCCTTAGCACCGAAGTACAAAAGAAAGCACTATATATAGGTATCAACGCCGCCATCACTGGCGGACTGCTCACCACCACCGCCTCCATTGCCGAGCGTGATATGGAGCTATTCGCCAACGCAGGCTACGACACCAAAGCCCCCACCAATTGGGAGATAGAAGCATGAAGATGACTACAGAGCAACTACTCCAATGGGATAGAGACCACCTCTGGCATCCCTATACCTCTACCATTGACCCCCTCAAGGTTTACCCAGTAAAGAGTGCCAAGGGGTGTACCATCACTCTAGAGGATGGCACCCAACTGATCGACGGTATGAGTTCGTGGTGGGCTGCCCTCCACGGCTACAATGTCCCCGAACTCAATCAAGCGATCACCGACCAGCTACAGCAGATGTCGCACGTGATGTTTGGTGGCTTCACCCATCGCCCCGCAGTAGAATTGAGTCAACTACTGATTGAGAAGATACTACCCAAAGGGATGAATCAGATATTCTATGCCGATAGTGGGTCGGTAGCGGTTGAGGTCGCCCTCAAGATGGCGATCCAATACCAGCAATCGCTAGGTGAGCATAAGCGTCGGCACTTTGTAGGCATCCGAAGTGCCTACCACGGCGATACTTGGCACGCCATGTCGGTTTGCGACCCCATTACTAGTATGCATAGCTACTTCGCAGGCACCTTGCCAGTGCAGTACTTCGTACCTCAGCCCGAGAGTCGTTTCGGTGGCACGTGGGACGAAAGTGACCTTGCTCCAATGAAGGAACTCCTAGAGGAGCATGGCGAAGAGATGGCAGCGATCATCGTTGAACCGATCGTACAGGGAGCCGGTGGCATGTACTTCTACCACCCTGAGTATCTTAATCAGCTACGTGCCTTGGCCGACCAATACCACTGTCTACTGATCTTCGACGAAATCGCCACTGGCTTTGGAAGGACAGGCGAACTCCTAGCCACCTACCACACCAACATCCAGCCCGATATCATCACCATCGGCAAAAGCCTCACCGGAGGTTACGTAACCCTCTCCGCCACCTGCACCACCAAGCAGATCGCCGATACTATCTGCGGAGGCGAAGCTGGGTGCTTTATGCATGGCCCCACCTTTATGGGCAATCCCCTCGCTTGTGCGGTAGCCAAACGGTCGGTAGAACTCCTTCTCTCCAAGGAGTGGCAGAAGCGGGTGAAAGAGATAGAAGCGCAATTGAAGGAGGGGCTGGCACCGCTTGCCTTGCTACCTTCCGTGAAGGAGGTAAGAGTCTTAGGTGCCATAGGAGTGGTAGAGATGCAGGAGCCGGTAGATATGGGAACCCTAATCCCCAAGTTTGTCCACGAGGGCATCTGGGTACGCCCCTTCGGTCGATTGGTTTACCTGATGCCCCCTTTCCTCGCCATCACTGATGAGGAGCTCCAACACCTTATCCAAGGACTTCGCAACGTACTCCATGGATAGATACCGCCAAGCCTTAGAGCAGTGCCAGAGCGAAGGCACCTACCGCACCCTTCCCGACATAGAAGTAAGGGGGAAGTACATTGATGTGAAGGGACGTCAACTACTCAATCTCAATAGCAACGACTACCTCGGTCTCTTGGCAGAGCCTCAGCTGTGGCAGAGGTTTATAGAGGAGGAGGGGAAAAGGCGGCACCCCTCCAGTGGCTCCTCAAGGTTGTTAACTGGCAATAGTCCTGTTGCACAGCAGTTTGAGAGCGAACTCGCCAATGCTTATGGTCTGGGAAGTGCCTTGCTATGGGATAGCGGTTACCACGCCAATACTGGTATCCCTCCTGTCCTCGCCCTCCCCAATACCCTCTTCATTGCCGACAAACTGGTACACGCCAGCATCATCGATGGACTTCGGCTATCGGGAGCCCCCTTTCAGCGTTATCGGCACAACGACCTCTCGCATCTCCGCAAGATACTGAGTCGCTATGCCGATCAGTACGACACCCTTTGGCTCATCACCGAGAGCCTCTTCAGCATGGATGGCGATATTGCCCCACTCCAAGAACTGGTCGCACTCAAGGAGGAGTACCCACACCTATATATATATGTAGACGAAGCACACGCGGTAGGTCTCTTTGGTCCGAAAGGGCTAGGGCTTGCAGCCGAGATGGGGGTGACGAGAGAGATTGACCTACTTATAGGCACACTTGGCAAAGCCCTTGGTTCTGTCGGTGCCTACTCACTTCAGAGCGACACCCTCCGCCAGCTGCTGGTCAGCAAAGCCCGCTCCCTCATCTTCTCCACCGCCCTCCCCGAGGTCAATGTGGCGTGGAGCCGGTTCCTTTTTCATGCCATTCAAGAGATGGACGACCGTCGCCAGCATCTCAAAGACCTGGTAACCCTTTTTGGCAAAGAGATGGGGCGTGAATTTACCTCACAGATCATTCCTCTCATCGTGCCTGGCGAGGAGCAGGTGACCAAAGCGGCAGAGCAACTCTGTCGCCACGGATTTTATATCCGTCCCATCCGCCGACCCACCGTGCCACAAGGGAGCGAACGCCTTCGCCTCTCCCTCACCGCAGCAATGACCACCGACGAAATTATCCAATTGGCCAACCTATGCAATTCGATCTAACAAAAAAACAAGGCAATCGCCGTCTGCTCATCTTCTTTACTGGCTGGGGTACCACACCCGAGGTGGCAGCTCACCTGACGCCCCTCCCCGAGTGCGACTACCTCACCGCCTACGACTTCCGCACCCTTTCGCCCGAGGCAATCCCTCCTCTATCTGATTACCAAGAGGTCTATATGGTAGGATGGAGTATGGGTGTCTGGGCACTTGATAGGCTGGCACCCCACCTCCCCACCCCCACCAAGGCGATTGCGATCAACGGTACCCCTCTGCCGATGCACAACCAATACGGCATTCCCGATGAGATATTCAGGGGAACGCTTGAGGGGCTAGATGATGATAATCGTGCCCGCTTCAACCGACGGATGTGTGGGGGGAAGAAGCTATTGGCGGTATTCAATTCCTTTGCAGCACGCTCCACAGAGGATCTGCGAGAGGAGCTCTACGGCACCTATCTGCAGGTGAAGGACCTACCCGATGATACGCTCCCACAATTGGCATGGAGCGAAGCGATCGTGAGTGAGAGGGACCTGATTGTACCCACCGCCAACCAACTCGCCTACTGGCAGTGGCATGGCGTCCCTTGCCGACAGCTCAAAGGGGTTGGGCACTACCCACTCTTAGAATACCAAAGCTGGGAGGAGCTAATCCAATTATGACCATCGACAGACAATTAATCGCCGACCGCTTCGGTAGTGCCTTTGCTAGTTACGACGAAGCAGCTACCCCTCAGCAGAGAGTGGTAGCAGAGATGATGGCACTTCTTACTGAGAAAGCGGTCACTCCACCCCAACGGATATTGGAGATCGGTTGCGGAACAGGGCTCTTCACAGAGCAACTCGCAACCCGCTATCCACAAGCAGAGCTAACGCTCAATGATCTCGTACCTGAAGCAGAGCATTGGGTGGGTGAAAAGCTCCCCCACCGCCCCTTTGCCTTTGTCACAGGCGATGCCGAGCAATGGGATTGGGGCGAAGGCTATCAGCTCATCGCCTCCAGTAGCTGCATACAATGGTGGCAGGAGCCCCTCGCCTTTATCCGAAAAGCCTACAACGCACTTACCCCAGGCGGTACATTGGCACTCTCCACCTTTTTACCCGAAAACCTTTCAGAGCTACAGCCCATCTTGCCCAATGCCCTCCACTATCCACCCTTAGCCGAATACGCAGCAGCACTCACCCCTTTCAGCGATGTAGAGCAGAGGGCACTCACTATTGAGCTACAGTTCCCTTCGCTCCTCGATCTACTTCGCCACCTCAAAGCGACTGGCACCAATGCCTTTACTCACACCCGTCAAGGGCTTTGGAGCCGTGGGCATTTTCTTCGATTGGAGGAGGAGCTACGGCAAGCCCATCAGCTCACTTCTGAAGAGCCCCTTTCGCTCACCTACCACCCCCTTATTATCATAGCACAAAAATAAAACTACAATAATATCATGATGAAACTATCAGAAATACTTAACGCACCGGTCTACTTCGTGACTGGTATTGATACCGACGCCGGCAAAACCGTTGCCACAGGCTGGATTAGCCGTCAACTTCTAGAGGAAGGAGTGCAAGTGATCACTCAGAAACTGGTGCAGACTGGTTGTGTGGAGATGAGCGACGACATCTTGGTTCACCGAAAGATTGAAGGGCGAGCACTGCTACCTGAGGATCAGGACCACACCACCCACCCTATCCTATTCACCAAACCAGCCTCCCCACACATCGCGGCCGAGCTAGAGGGGAAAAGCATCGATATCTCTATCGCCACCGCTTCCACAAAGAAGCTACTAGAGAAATACCAAACTATTTTGCTCGAAGGGGCTGGCGGACTGATGGTGCCGATCACCCGTGAGCTACTCACCATAGAGTATATTGAGGCGGAGCAACTCCCCACCATCCTCATCACCACGGCACAGCTAGGGAGTATCAATCACACGCTCCTCAGCCTAGAAGCCCTCGCCAGCAGAGGGATAGAAGTGCCACTCGTGGTCTACAACGAAGGACTTACCTACGACCCGATCGTCACCGACGACAGCCGAGAGTACCTCCGCACCTACCTCTCACGCCACTACCCCCGCACCCACTTCATCACTATGCCCCACCTCACCCTATAAAAAGCTACCACTGGAGAACTGCCTATACATACTCCAGAGTAGGATAATGGCGATACCGCAAAAGATAGAGATCAGAAGAGCATTGATGTAGACCATCCCAGGCTTACCCTTGTGGCTCGAATCAAGTTGAAATGAATCCTTAAAGAATAGATAAACCGCAGGAAGTGTAGCACAAGTCATCAAATGGTCCTCAGGGATATTAAAGAAGGCCGTCTTAGCAAGTCCTATCACCGACCAATGGCAAAGGAGTAGCACAATAAAGAGATTGACCCTCTCCCTCTGCAAGAGCAATAGCCCCATAGTATAAAGCATCACCGTACAGGGCATCACCGGCGATGTGATCGTAGGGAATTGCAACCCCCTGGCCATAGAGATCAGAGGATAGAGCAAAGGAGTAAAGAGCAGGAGGTACCCCAACGGCTTGTGTGGCTCCACCCGCTCCTCACTACGATGCTTCACACAGAGATCCCAGCACCATACCACAGCTAGGATCAGCCAAAATAAAGCCATAATCTCATTGTAGGCCCTCTCCGAGCAGTAGATATAGAAGTATACCACCGCTAGCCAGAGGTAAAGCACCGTTGTATAGAGCTTCACCACCAACGTAGTCCGCTTGCTCGGCCTAATAGCAAACCATAGAGTCACCACCACACCGACAAAGACAATAATGGCTTGCCACAGCCAGGTCGCTTCATTGTAGCGCGCAATAGAGTGCCAAAATGTATTCATCTTGAGAGCTTATTAGACCTAGTCAGGGCATAGGCATAGTTGGGGAAAAGGAGCATCGGTATCATCGCACCAAGCGCAAGCATAAAGACCACAGTGATCGCCGTCATCGACTGAGAGAAAAAGGTATCCATATAAAGAGCACGAGCACTAGGATCATCAATCGAATGCAAGTACATAATTTGGGCAAAGATCATATTATACGCATACTTACCTGGCACCATCGGCAGCAATGCCGGCACATACAAGACAGTCATAGGCAACCGCTGCCGTTTGCCCAGTAAAAGGCTACCAAATCCACAGAGCAAAGAGGCAAACAACGTAGCAGCTGCAATCTCCACCCCACCATACGTCATCAGGCAGAAGCGACAGGCGTGCCCTATGGCAGCTAAAATAGCAATCGGGCGAAAAGCCTTCAGCGGAGGATCTGAGATAGCCCCAAACCCTATCGCCGCTATCGCTGCAAAAAAGCCATCCGAGAGAATATCCAGAGCTATCATAGCAAGTTATCCTTCATTATCAAAATGGTAAAAGAAAGACCAATAGCTATGCTACCAATCAATAACCACGCACTCACCAGTCGGCTCAGCCCTATCGCCACATGCCCCTCCACAATATCAATTACCCCATTGATCAAAGGGACCCCAGGCACCAAGTACAAAACACTTGTAGCAATCGCAATCTCCGAAGTGATATCAAATATCACCGACGTAGAAGCACATAGAGAAGCCACAAAAGCCGAAACGATAAAGGTAAGATAATGATTCACCCCCCTTTGGCTCATCTGTTGCTTGACCAACATTCCACAAAGAGTCGAAGAAAAGACAATCCCCATAGAGGCCCAATCCCCACCAAAGAGCCGGCAGAAGGAGGCATTGGCAAAGCCCACAAGCAGTAGCACAAAGAGAGGATGAATCATCGGAGCCTTGATGATCGACTCATACCGCCCCTTGATCTCAGCGAAAGAGAGATGGTGGTCATAACTCTCCCAGCTAAGAGCACTCAGACGAGCATTGTGCTCAAAACTAATAGGATAAGGATAGATCTCACACACCTCATTGTAGTGCTCCCGACTCCTGAGATCAAGGACAGAGATGATAAGGCTCTTCTGAAAAATACTGATCTTAACCTCGCACCCAAGAGATATACCAATCCGCTTCGTATTGCGAATCACACGTGAGGAGTGCACACCACAGCTCATAAGGTGGGTGGCATACTCCGATAGAAATACCCCAACTTCGTGTAGGGCTGGACTTTGCTCTTCTTCTACCATATCTACAGATGACGCACAATAAATGATACACAAGATGATACCCTCGAGACAGATGACCTCTCAAGGAAAAACGTTATTAAGCCTTATGCGTCAACACCACAAATGTACCACTTTTCTCAAAACCTACGAAGCACCCTTTTTCAGCAGCAAGGATCGCACACTAGAATATTTCGACAATAATAGGCACTAGATTTGATTGGACTTATGGCCTCTAAGGACATAGGAAGTAGTGCCACACGGGCTAAAACTTAGTGGCAGTCAAAGGAATTGTCGAGTTACAAACTAAGCCAACACTGAGTTACAAACTCGCCACACGCCCAACTCTAAATGAGCCCATTCATAGACCCCACTAAACAGAGCTTACCGCCCTTAAAAACCGCTCTACAGAAGCCTCCAAAAGATCCAAGACCAATTCAAAGCCATCCTTACCGCCGTAGTAAGGATCAGGGACATAGTCTAGTTGCTCCCCCTCAGGGAAGTAGTCACGCATCTTCACGATCTTTCGGGAGGTCTCGAGCGTTGGAGCACGATGATAAAGCTCCGTGGCATTGGAATCGTCCATCGCCACGATATAATCATAGGTAAAGAAGTCCTCCAGCTCCACCTCACGGCTTCGGCTAGTGAGGTCATACCCTCTTGCTTGTGCCGTCTCACGCATCCGAGGATCGGGTAGTTCCCCTGCATGGTAGCTGTGGAGCCCTGCCGAGTCAATCTCAAACAAATCCTGCCACCCCTTCTCCTCAATAATATGCTTCGCCACCCCCTCAGCCGAAGGGCTACGACAGATATTTCCCAAACAAACGAATAGTATCTTTACCTTCATATAAATTCTTCATGTTAAATTCCACGCAAATATAGTGATATTAAGAGACTGTTGCACGAAGGCGATCTGCTACGTTGCTTTCGGGATTCAGGTTCGGTCACGTACGTGAGTACGCTCCCTTCGCCCTCACCCTCAGCGCCTTGCATCTCATCCTTCTTCAAACATTCTCATTAAACCAATCGCCTTTTCCAATCCCCCAACGCCCCAGGGGTTACGCATTAGAAAGTCTACGCCGTATGGTTGTTAGCGGAGTGTCTTTGAGAAAGGACCTCGGCAGAGGTCCGTGCTAAATAG